>NZ_JBFXGG010000162.1:0-5111 GCF_050178255.1 Desulfococcus sp.
GAACGACGATGAAAAGCGGCTTCTCAGTCAGATCCAGGGGCGGACCTATGCCAATATGTTCGGCTTCGTGGAACGATTCATCACGGCGAAAGTTCTCGAGATCACGCGCGACCATTGGCTGGGAAACTCACTGGAAGGAAGAGACCACCCACGCCATCATGGACGAGTTGGAGTGGCCCCGGGAGAACAGCAAGCTGACCACCGGGGAACGGGACCGGGCCGTTGACGAGTTGATCGCTCTTGTCGGCGACATGGACGGCATCCTGCAGCAGCAGAGCCTGGCCGATGCAGCGTATTTCCTGAACGTCTGCGGCCGATCCTTCCGCACGGAAGAGATCGACCGCATCAAAACCGGGGTTCTCCGGGCCTATCGCTGGCAATATATCTTTTCGGGGGTCGGGCATCCCCGGTTCCAGGTCGTCTACGAAAAGCTGACGACGCCGGGACAGCGCGATCGTGTCGCAACAGCACTGGCGACCCTGAGCTGATTTCCGGGCCGATCGAATTTTCCGTTGCGGCAGGACGGTGTCATCTGTTCGCCGCTATCCAGCAACGACTCGAAAAGAAAAGGAGGTATCCAAATGCGGAAAAGATCGAAACGATACATAACCGTTCTGCTGTGTTCCCTGGCGTTGTTCTGGGCGCCGGTATTATCCGTCGCGGCCGAAGACTACGATGCGTTGAAAGACGTCTCATCCGTCAGCACGATGTTCGACTTCAGGGACGGTAACCCCGTGTCGGCCCTGGTCCACCTCAAGCTGATCCACGACACCTACAAGGATGCGGCAATCCGGTCGGTATCCGGCAAGCCCGATTTCGCGGTCGTGTTCATGGCGAGCGCGGTAAAGCTTCTTGCCAGAAACAGGGACGGCTTTTCCGCGGAGGATCAGAAGTCGCTCGAAGCCTTCGACCAGGTTCTCCAGGACATGGCCGGAGACGGGATTCGACTGGAGGTCTGCATGTTTGCCGCAAATTACTTCGGGGTGGATTCCGCGTCGCTGCCGAAGGGGCTGATGCAGGTTCCCAACGGCTGGATTTCATCCATTGGCTACCAGAAACGCGGTTACGCCATGGTGCCGGTCTATTGATCCGAAACGTATCCTGTTAAACCGGAGCTCCCGGCGGGTCGAACCGAGCCTCTCCCTGTGTTGATCCGGTGCAGATATAGATTTTCGATCTGCCGGTGGCAGTGGCGACTTTGATTACCCGATCGAAATGTCGTTCCAGAAAAGTCTGTTCGTGTCTCAGGATCTGAAGGGCGCGCTTCCGGCCCATGGAGAGCAGCCGGATATGGAAGAGGAGGCGTACGAATCGGTTTTCAGGCACCTCGTGTTCCATCATCAAAAAGGGTCTTCCCGGTTTGAGGCATCGGCGGATCTCCGCCAGGGTGCGGGTCTGGGTGTCGCCTTTCAGTTCATAGAAGGCGTGGGAGCAGGTGACGGCCGCGAAGACCCCGGACCTGAAGGGCAGCCGTTCGCAGTCAGCCTGAACCAGACACACTTGAGGGAACCTTGTCGTCTTCCTCCCGGCGGCCCGGAGCATACCCGAGGAAAAATCCAGTCCTATTGCAAGTCCTTTGCCTTCGACCCGTCGGGCCAGGGGCGGCAGGGCCGCACCCGTGCCCGTGCAGATGTCGAGAACGATGTCGCCGGGTCCGGCGTCGGTGTGTTCCGCCAGGATCTCCCGCAGGACACCCTGCTTGTCGGTGGCGTGCAAGGCGATGAATCCGTCATACCATTTCGAGAAGAAGTCGTAATATTTCTGTCTGGTTTTTCGCATGGCAGTGCTTTAAAATTCCTTGAAAATCCGGGCCAGGGGATGCCCCGGCGCCTCGATGGACAGATCGTTGAAGTATCCATAGGGGGTTTTGACGGTGGTGTACCCGGCGTTTTGCAGCCGTTCGCGGGCCCGGTCGATGAGGGCCCCGGCCTGCTCGGGCTCGGCCTTGGCCTCCCCCAGATGGGTAAAGGAATGCAGGACGATTTCCTGAACCTCCCATTTCCGCGCCGCCCATTTGGCGTTTTTCACGAGCTTGGTTTCAGCCGAGCTGCCCTCCGTCACGTCCCGGGGTTCGACATGGATAAAGGCCACCACAGCCCGCTTTCGCTCGTCGGGGCTCGCGTCGGGAGCGTCCTCGAGGGTCTTGAGGGTTGGCTTCCAGGCGAATTTTTCGCAGAACCAGAACAATACTCTCACGACATCTCCTTATCGTTGCGTCAGGCCATTTCCCCAAGGACTGATTCGATGACGCCGATGAACATGGGGACCTTGTAGCCGTTTCCACTCATGGGCGCGGCATCCTTCACCGCCGCCCGGGCCGCTTCGGCGATGGTTTGTTCATCAAGCGCCTTTCCCACGAGGATCGCCTCCGCCTCGGCGGCGCGATACGGAACGGGCGCCGCGCCGCTCAGAAAGATCCGGCACTGGGCTGTCCGGCCGTTTCTGCTCTGCAGCGCGACGGCCGCTCCGGCCAGGGCGAAGTCCCAGGCGCGGCGCGCCCGCACCTTTCGATAGAGGCTTCGCAGACCGTCCGGCGGCGGGGGGAGACGGATCCCCGTGAGGATTTCTCCCGGACCCAGCACCGTCTCCTTCATGTAATCGTCCGAGGGCGGTACGTGAAATGCCGCCACCGGGACGCTCCGCCGTCCGTCCGGGCCTGTGATGACGGCGATCGCCCCCAGCGCAGCGAGGGCGGGAGCGGTGTCCGAGGGGTGGACGATGTAGCAGTTCTCGCCGCCCAGGATGCAGTGGTGGGCATTCTCTCCGTCCACGGCGTAGCAGAGATCGCCCCCTTTCCTCAGGCAGGGAAAATCTCCGCGGTAATACCAGCAGCGGGGCTTCTGGCAGAGGTTGCCGCCAATGGTTCCCTGGTGGCGCAACTGAGGGCTTCCCACCGCCGCCGCAGCCATTGCCAGTGCCGGGTAACCCGATTGGACGGCGGGGCTTTGGGAAACCGCATGGATGGTCGTCATGGCGCCGATTTCAAGGCCCCCCTCCGCCGTTTGACGGATGCCGGCGAGCTCTTTCAGGCGTGAGATGCTGACGACGACGGCAGGATCCAGAATGCCGTCGCGGAGACACCCGACGAGATCGGTGCCGCCGGCGTGAAGGCAGGCCCCGTCCCGGGAGAGGGCCTCGACGGCCTTGTCCAGGGTTCCGGCCCGGACATAGGAGAAACTGGGCATCATGGGCTATGCCTCCTTTCGCTGGGCCGCCAGAAGACCGCAGAGCCGGACCGGGTCCATGGGGGTTTCGGTGATTCTGAGGCCCGTGGCGTTGTATATGGCGTTGGCGACGGCCGGTGCCGTGGGAATGGTGACCGGTTCCCCCAGGCCCTTGGCGCCGGTGGTGTTGGCTTCGTCGTCGGGGATCTCGATGGGGAGGGAGACCATGTCGTCGGGCACGTCCATGGCCGTGGGAACCTTGTAGGTATGCAGATTGCCGTTGACGATCTTTCCGGTCTGGTTCCCGTCCAGAATGCGGGCTTCGGTCATGGCCAGGCCGATCCCCATGGTGATGCCCCCGAAAACCTGGTTGTCGTAGGTGAGCCGGTTCATGACCCGGCCGCTGTCATGGGCGCCGAGGAACCGGAGGATCCGGACCTCGCCGGTGCGGGTGTCGACCGCCACCTCGCAGAACTGCGCCGCGAAGGGGTTGATGACGCGGTTGGGCGGGTTGGGATCGCGGTATCCCACCCCCACGACCCCCCCGGCCATCCTGACACCGGAGATCCGGTCTATGGCGATGCGCTTGGACGGGTCGTTCCGGCTGACGACGGCGCCCGGAATATAGCGGAGTTCGGCGGCGTCGACCTTGAGGTTCCGGGCGGCCATCTCCAGGAGCTGCTGTTTCACGCTCACGGCGGCGGCGCGGACCGCCGGCGCTTCCGTGGGAACGGTCTTGCTCCCGCCGCTGGGCGTCGCGAACTGGGTGGTGCCGGTGTCGGCGTGCTCGATCTGGACGGCGTCGGGCCGCACCCCCAGCTCTTCGGCCACCACCAGCGCCATCACCGTCTTGGTGCCGGTCCCGATGTCGCTGGCGCCCATGTTCAGATTGACGCTGCCGTCGGCAAAGAGCTTGAGGATGATGGTTGACGGCGGCCTGCCGTCGCCGGACGACCATAAGCCCGCGGCCATGCCGATTCCCCTGCGGATGGGCCCCGAATCCCCGGCCGACTTCCGGGCTTCGTCCCAGCCGAAGGCCTCGGCCCCCCGTTTCAGGCACTCCTCGAATCCCGGCGTGCCGTAAGGCGGGTTGCCTTTTCTGGCCTGGCTGACCTGCGGAATGTTCCTGAGGCGGAACGCCACGGGGTCCATTTGAATGGCCTCGGCCAGCGCATCCATCATCTGCTCGAGCGCCCAGGCCCCCTGGGGGTGGCCGGGGGCGCGAAATGCCCGGGCCGGACCGGCGTTGATGTAGACGTCGGTAGCGGTGGTCCGGACATGGGGACAGGCATAGAGGTCTCGGATCAGCCAATCGACGACGAGGGCGCCGCCGAAGGGATAGGCGCCCCCCGATCCGATGCAGGTGAAGTCAAGGGCCGTCAGGGTGCCGTCCTTTTTGACGCCGGCCTTGAGGGTCATGGTGTTGGCCGGGCGGTTGCCCACGGCCAGAAAGGTCTCTTCCCGGCTCAGGAACAGCCTGACCGGTCGTCCGGTCATCCGGGCGAGGAGGGCGGCGATGACGGTGTATTTCCCGGGCTGGAGCTTGCTGCCGAACCCGCCGCCCATGTAATGGCCGATGACGCGGACCTTGGACAAGGGCATGCCCAGGGTTTCGGCCACCGTCTTCTGAACGGCATAGACGCCCTGGGTCGACTCCCATAGGGTCAACCGGTCGCCATCCCAGTTGGCGACGCAACCGTGGGGCTCCAGGGGAGTGTGGATCTCGCAGGCGGTCCGGTAATGTTGTTCGAGTACCACGTCGGCTTCGGCAAATCCCTTGTCCAGATCTCCTCTGGCGTACGTCTCGGTCTGACCCACCTGGTTGCCGCCGGGATGGATCGGGTGAGCTGAAGCCGCCAGGGCGGTCCGCTCGTCGGAGATGAAGGGCAGCACCTCATAGGTGACGTCGATGGCGCGAAGGGCATCCCGGGCCTGGTAAGGGCTTTC
>NZ_JBFXGG010000163.1:0-5098 GCF_050178255.1 Desulfococcus sp.
TCTGCCGGCAAGCCGACGGCCTCGATGCGGTTGCCGGGGATCCGTCGCGGGAAGAATAAAACCGTTCGTGCGGCGCGCATCCGGCGTTGTCAAGGCCATCCAGTTGCCCTCCGGACCTTGCGGCACCCGGAACACCGGACGCGCGCCGGCACTTGCGGAAAACGGCGCCGACGCCTTCCCGGGGCGTTCCCGGCGGCATGCGGCACCGCGATCGCGGCGCGTTTCAGACGTCAGAAAACAATTTCATACCCCACCTTCACCAACCGTCCGATGTCATAATAGACGTACCGATTGCTCGCATCCTCGGACAGATCCCCCGAGACCTGGACCGCCTCGTCGAAGATGTTGTCCACGGCGAAGGTGAGATGGCCCTTCCAGAGCTTCACCCTGGAGAAAAAATTGAGTACGACGGTGTCGTCCAGTTCCCGCTCGCGGCTGGTAAGAAGCTGACAGTTCAGGTCCAGGGTCACGGGCTCGGTCAGATAATCGACGCCGAGGCTCGCCTGGAACCTGGGGCCGGTCCGGTAATCCTTTCCGTCGGTGTCCTCGGCCGTGGGGTCGGCCCAGTACCCGGCGGTGTAAAGGGAGAGATCCTGCGCCCATCCGGCCTGATGGACAAAGGGATTGACGCCGATATTCCACTCGATGCCCGTGCTCTCGTAATCCCCGGCGTTGAAATAGGTGAGGGGATACCCTCCGGACCGGTCGAGTTCGATCTTGTCTTCATAGGCCATGTAAAAGGCGGACAGGCGCAGCTGCAGAAAATTGTCGTCGTATTTGACGCCGGCCTCGTAGGTCCAGCCCTCTTCCGGACGGAGGTTCGGGTTTCCCTTCAGGAAGTCGCTGTCATAGTAAAGATCGTTGAAGGCGGGCGCCCGAAAGGCTTTTCCGGCGTTGGCGAAGAGATTCAGGCTGTCGGCGGCCGTATAGGTGAGGCCGAAGCTGGGCAGGAACTTGTCGTAATCCCTGGCCCCGGCGGCACCGTCGATGAACTGCTCCCGCACGCCGACGACGGCGATAAGCCTCTCCAGGAAGGTCTTTTTGACCTGGAGAAAGAGGGCGTAATCGTTGCGGTATTGACTGCCGTACTGGTTGCTGTAATCGGCGCCGCGGTAGATCCATTCGGCGCCGGGATTGAATTCCCAGTCCGAAAGATAAAATCCGTAGTCGCCGGCCGCGCCGAAATTATAGTTCCGGTTCCTGTCTTTCGGATCATTTGGGGGATCATCGGGCGCGGTGTACTCCCGCCGCTGCATCTCGTCGTAGTTGCCGAAGGCCTTGACCTTCAATGTCGGGGTCTCGAAGCGGAGGTTGGCAAAGTTCTTGTAGTAGTCCTGGTCGGTGCCTTCAAAGGGCTTTTTGTTGCCGTCATACCGCTTTTCGAAACCGGTCCGGTAATAAGAGCCGACATAGTCGAAGTGGAGGTTCTCGAACATGCGGGCATTGACGGTCCAGGCATACTTGTCGGTGTCGTCCAGATCGTATCGGTATTTTTGCGAGAAACTTCGGGAAATCTCCTGCTGGTCCCCGAGATGCTGGTAGTTGAATCCCAGGTTGACCCTGGGAAGGGAGATGGCTGCGCCGTGGTTGTGGTAGGATTCGTTGCCGAATTCCACCGTCCCCCCCAGCGATGTGGTGTCGCCGGTCTGTTTGGTGATGATGTTGATCACCCCGCTCATGGCGTCGGCGCCGTAGAGGGTTGAGGCGGCGCCCTTGAGGATTTCGACCCGCTCGATCTGGTCCAGGGGAATGGTGTCGATGTCATAGGCGTGCCCGGCCGCCCCCTGGATGGGTGACCCGTTGATGAGAACCAGCTCGCCGTCCTTGATGCCGCGGATGGAGAGGGTGCTGTTCATGCCGCCGTGGGAGATGCCCAAAGGCGCGAAGGCCTTGTATTGGAACCCCCCGACGCGCCGGAGGGCGTCCGACAAGGTATTGGCCCCGGTTTCGATGAGCTTTTCCGCCGACACCACCGTCACGAAGCGGGGGCTCTCCTTCTCCCTCACCGGAAAACGCTCGGCCGTGACGGTCATGGTGTCGAGGATTGCGGCCGGATCCTGCGCCGCTGCGATGCCGGGCCAATGCCCGGCGGACGCAAGGCAGAGGATGCCCAGGATGATGTGCCGATGCCGTTTCAGATGATTCCCGATCATGTTTTTTCCCTTCTTTCTTTTTTTGGCGGGTTGGGGTGAATATCACCGATCACGGCTTCTTTAAGGGCGCGCCGGTCCGGTTTTCGCGGCAAGGCCCTTCAGCATCGCCTTCAGGGCCGTCTCGAGCACCCGGGGCAGGGGCTCTCCGAGATTCACTTTCGGTATTTTTGAAACGGGCATTCCGGCGATCTTCTCGGACATCCGGTCACACAACGCCTGGAAGGCGCTGAGATCCGATATCAGGCCACTTTCGTATTGATCGCTGACGGCAAAGGCCATTTCCAGGAAGCCCGCGTATGGGTCTTCCAGGAGGAGCTGTTCCAGGGCTTTTCCCAGTTCGGTTTTCCGGGTGCCGCAGTCGCAGTTGCCCACGAGCCCGAAGAGGCTGATGCGGCGATCCGAGAGCCTTTGGAACACCGTCCGTTTCGGCGGGATGCCGTTCTGTTTGAAGACGGCCTCCCGGACACCGGCATAGACGGCGTCGGCGATGAGTTCGCCCATCTTGCTGTGACCTCCGGCGTTGTCGATGGGAGTGCCATGGCCTTCGACAACGATGATGTTGTCGGTGCCGGTTCCCGTGGCCGGGTGGACGCGGCCGGTCTGGCTGCTGCGGATGTCCATGTCCCATAGAGCCGCGGTTTTGGCCTCGGTGGCGGAGATGACGGCCCGGTTCATGGCCCTGGGCGAGAGCCGCATGTTCGACATCAGGATCATGTTGATGGTACCGGGTTCATAGTATGCCCCGGTGTCCCGGGACATGCGAACGGCGTTGGACTCGACCCCGGCCGTCACCAGGGCGACGACGGTCATTCCTTTGCAGGTTTTTGCCTGGACCGAGAGATTGTCCATATCTGCGCCGGTGAAGAGCAGGCTTGTGTCCTTCCCGCTCCGGGCGATGGCCGCCAGGAGTCCCTCCCGGGAGCCGGCCAGCCCCATGCGGTGGTAGCGCCCCCAGCACTGGGGCGGCGAATAGCTGTTGCCCACGGCCCGGATTTTCTCCCGGAAGCCTTCCAGGGTGGATGTCACGGCCATGGGGCGGGTGAAATGGACCAGCAGGGTCTTGTGGACGAAGTCATGGATGCGGGTGTCGCGGATCTCGGCATTTGCCACCCAGGACAGCGGAATGTCCACCGGCCGGGACCCGAGGGTGACGTCGGGGGCCACCGGCGGAGCGCCGTCGTATTGTTCGTCATAGATCCGGCTCGAGAGACAGGAGACGAAATCGCCCGTCCGGGAGGAGAGCCGGCAGGTGAGGTCGCACGGGAAATAGAAGATCCTGCCGTTTTTCACGGCGTCCACATCCTTCCACCCGGGTCGGTTCAGCAGGCGTTCCGCGGCGTCCCGGTCGCCGCCGCAGCCATAGATGGTCTGGGGGTTGAAGGCCGTCCACTCGGCCAGGGTGACGGGAACGGCCTTGCCGTTTTTGCCGAGAGACGGCGGGATGCCGCCGGCGGAACGAATCATCCCGTTCTGGAAGGAATCGTCGCCCGGGGTCATGACCGATTCCCTGCCCATGAAACGGATGACCCGTTGTTTTTCGGGCGAAGGGATCCGGGCCGTCTTCCGGGCGGTGTGGTCCAATTCCCGGGTGATGTCGGCCGAGAGCACCGCGGCGCGCTCCTCCTCATGAAAGATTTCGCCGATCAGACGGATGGTCCTGAACAGGTCGGGAAAGGTGTCGAGACGGAGGCGGATGACGGCCACCGGTCCGCCTTCAAAGGTTTCGATGACCTCCCGGTGGAGGTCGGAGACGAAGATGACGTCCGGCGCGATCTCCTGGATCCGATCGACACAGGGAGCGAAAAAGCCGCCCACGTTGGGGATGCGTGCAGCTTCAGGTGGATAGGTGTCGTGGTAGGTGACCCCGCGGACGACGTCGCCGCCGCCGACGGATAGAATGATTTCGGTGACGGATGGCACCAGGGAGACAACCCGCCGGGGGCTGGCGGTAATGGTGACCACCCGGTGGTCCGCATCCTCGAACTGGACCGGGTAGGCGAATGTGGATGAAGGCTTTCCCGGGAAAAGAAAGCTCAGCAACAATAAGGTCGACGTAAAAATGAAGGGTGTTCGTCGCACAGGTCTATTCCAGTGAAAAAATTGGGTCCATTGAAAAAAATTGGGGAGCATGCCGGAATGCCTCATTGCCGCCGTCCGGATCGGGCCAGGCCGGCGACACCGATGATCGTCAGCAGCAGGGGCCACAGGCCGACGGTGGTGCCGGCCGCCGTGTTGATGAAGCACCCGCCGCCGCCGCCCCCGTCGGAATCCGGTTCGGGATCCGGCTCGCCTTCGGTGGTGAAGACGACCCGGGTCGGGTTCAGATTGGTGAAGACGTTTTCGTCGATGGTGTCATCCTCGGTATTGAGAATCACCACCTCGGCATCGGTCTGGTTGCAGATCCAGAGCTTTCCCCGGTTGTCGGCGTAAGTACCCGCTTCCATGCCCGAAATGTTCTTCCCTTTGAGATAGTCGTTGGCCGGACCGAAGACATCCCCGGTAGTCGGGTTGAAGGCATAGAGGGTGTTGTCCCCCCATCCGGCGTAGCCCACGAAATACCCTTTTTCCGCCGAGACGATGCCCATGCCTGATATGTTGCCGTAGGGATGGTCGCCGGCATCCCCGTCGTCAACGATCATGTCGACCGTGTAGTCCTGGGGGTCGTCAGCCGCGATGCCCCCGGTATACGCCGGGTTTCTGCCGGTCCACGAACTGCCGTAGTCCCCGACGCCCTGGACATAGACCCGGTCGGTTTCCGGGAGATAGAGTACCGCGCCCGCGTTTCCGACGTGCAGAGGGATCCCCTTGACGCCGTCGCAGTTGGGTGCGCCCGTATCGATTTCCCGATCCGTGGCCGTATCGAAAACGGCGAGGTAGGCCGTGTTGGACGGCACCCAGTCGTTGTCCCGGTCGAGTCGCTGAAGAACGATGAAGACCCTGTCGTC
>NZ_JBFXGG010000164.1:0-5096 GCF_050178255.1 Desulfococcus sp.
GCTTCCGTGCCGACGTCGCGGAGAGGAGTTCTTCGCGTCGGGCGAGATCCACCGCAATAGGATGGATGCCGGAAGCGGCTTCCGCTACGGAATCGTATCCCAGCATCCGCGCCAGGGCCGGATTGGCGTCAATGAGGCGCCCCTCGGGAGTGGACCGCAGAATGCCGATGGGCGCATGTTCAAACAGGTCTCCGTCGCCTCCGTAATATTTTGTCATGGCATCTCATCCCCCGCGCGGCAGGTCCCGCGCACCGCATCGGTTTTTCATCATTTCAACTCGAATCGCCGGTATTACCGGATACCAGAGATTCGGTCGAAAAACAACGGGACGGGTCTTTCGGCCTCACCCCTCATCCAGGGGTGAGGCCGTTGTCGCCGCGCCGCAATGCAAATACCGGTTTGCCGTCAGGACGATTCGATGACCGGAAATTCGGCCGCGGCTCAGGCAATGACCATGATGACGTCTCCCGTGGCCACTTCGGAACCCTTCTGCACCCGAATTTCCTGAACCGTGCCGGAGACGGCGCTGGTCAGGTTGTTCTCCATCTTCATGGCCTCCATGACGGCCACCGTCCGACCCGGGGTGACGGTATCCCCCACGGCCACGTTGATGCGGAGGATCAGGCCGGGGATCGGGGCCGTCACGGTGCCGGCACCCGCCACGCAAACCCGCTTCGGCGCTGCCGCCGGGGGGGTCTTGGGAATCGCAGGGGCCTGCGGCGGAACGGAAGTCGGGGCCGTCCGCGAGGCCGCCGGCGCCTCGTCCTTCCCGATGAAAACCGTATAGGGACTGCCGTTGACGCTCACCTGGACATATCCGGCCGCCACCTCGCCGATCTCCACGGCAAACTGCTGCTCATTGATGCTCAACTGGTATCTCATGAAAAACTCCTCTCAATCCTTGCGATGAAGGGTTCGGTTGTAGGTGTCAAGCCGGTCCGTCATCATCCGGTTCAGGCCGTCGTGGGTCCAGGCATCCGAATGCCCGGGGGTCAGGGTCAGGGTCGGGGGAGGCGTCCGGCAGGCCAGGGAGTGCAGGTGAAGGGCCGCGGCGATGGCCGCCGCATCCGTTTCCGGAATACCCGGCGCCGTCTCCGGGGCCGCCGGTTCCGCCGCCTCCGGAGCCGGTTCGGAGGCCGCCGCTGCAGCCTCCCGCCGTGCCTTGCGACGATCCAGATACTGGAAAAAGACGCCGGAGAGGATCATCCCGATCATGAGGATGGAAAGAACGATGAAGATCCCGAAGAATCGGATGAAGAGCGTCCCCAGGGCATATCCCCAGAAGGAGTCCCGGGGGCCGCCCACAAGGGTGATCTTCCCGTTCGCGGTGCCGTCCGAATCCCGGGGACCGCCGTCCTGAACCGCCACCACCAGTTCCTGGACCCGATCCGGGTGGGAAATGTTTTCCGCCCGGCTGTCGGACCAGGGGGCCGGAAGACGGTCATTGAACACATAGAAGGCGGTCGACCGGGTGAAAAAATCGGAAATGACCGACACCCTGGCCTCGCCGCCCCTGGGCACCGCTTCCAGCACAATGGCGAACAAGGCCGACTTGAAATTTTTCACATCCACCTCGGGTCGAGCCGCCTTATTGAAATCGACGCCCGCCACGGATGCGAGCTTTCCGCCCGCGGCCTTGAACCGGAGGATCACGCTGGTGCTCTTGGCCCGCGGGATGAGCTTGGCGGCGATGACCGCCCCTTCCCGGGTAAAAGTGGGTACCGGCTTCTCGATATCGCCGGAGACGTTGATTTTGGCGGCGGGTTCGCCCGGCAGGAAGGCCAGAAAGGCCAGAAAGGCCGCAGCGGGCACAAGGCGGGACAACCAATGGAATGACTGGGATCGAATGGTTCTCATGGCGCTCCTCCTAATTGAACATGGCGATGAACATGCCGGCTGCGGCCGCCGATCCGATGACTCCGGCCAGGTTGGGGCCCATGGCGTGCATGATGAGCCAGTTGTCCGGATCGGCCTTCATCCCTTCGGAATGGGTGACCCGGGCCGACATGGGGACCGCCGAGACCCCGGCCGAACCGATCAGGGGGTTCATCTTCTCCTTGAGGAAGAGATTCATGATATGGACCGTCAGGATCCCGCCGACGGTGCAGATGGTGAAATCGACGAGTCCGAAGCCGAAGATGAGCAGCGGCTTCAGGCTCAGAAATTTTTCCGCTTCCATGGTGGCGCCCACGGAAACCCCCAGAAAGATGGTCACGATATTCATGAGGGCGTTCTGGGCCGTATCCGTCAGGCGCTTCACCACCCCGCACTCCCGCATGAAGTTGCCGAACATGAACATCCCCATCAGGGGCGCCACCGCCGGCACCAGCAGGATGATGAGGGCCGAGGCGATAAGGGGGAACAGGATCTTTTCCCTGGTGGAGACCGGCCGGAGCTGACGCATCCGGATTTTGCGCTGCTCGGGTGTCGTGAAGAGCCGCATGATGGGGGGCTGGATGAGCGGAACCATGGCCATGTAGGAATAGGCCGCAAGCGCGTTGGCCCCCAGGAGATGGGGTGCCAGCTTCGCCGTCAGGTAAATGGTGGTGGGGCCGTCCGCACCGCCGATGATGCCGACGGAGGCGGCCTCCTTCAGGGTAAAGCCGAAAAAGAGCACACCGATATAGGTGACGAAGACCCCGAGCTGGGCACCGGCGCCGATGATGAGGGTCTTGGGATTGGCGATGAGCGGTCCGAAATCCGTCATGGCCCCCAGCCCCAGAAAGATCACGCAGGGAATGATCTCCCATTCCACACCGTATTTGTAGAAGGCCCGGATCAACTCCGGCGTCCCGTGCTCCGTGAAGCCCATGAGGGGGACCAGTGGGAAGTTCACCAGAAAGATTCCGAAGCCGATGGGCACCAGCAGAAGGGGTTCGTAATTTTTGGCCACCGCCAGGTAAAGAAAGAAGAAGGCCACCGCCAGCATGATCACCTGTTTGAACATCAGGTTGGGCAGCCCCGTTTGAGTGGTCAGAATGCTGACAATGAGTTCAAGGACTTGATCCCATGACATCGCGTAATTTCCTTTCTAAAGGGGGATATTGCCGTGCTTTTTGGGGGGATTGACGTCCCGCTTGGTCCGAAGCGCTCTCAGGGCCTGGATGACGCGGGGTCGGGTGTCCGCCGGATCGATGACATCGTCGATGTAGCCGAGTTCCGCAGCCTTGTAAGGATTGGCGAATTTCTCCCGGTACTCGGTCACCAGGCGTTTCCGCTCGGTGTCGGGGTCGGCGGCGCGCTTGATCTCGCCCCGGCTGATGATGTTGACCGCCCCTTCGGCCCCCATGACCGCAATCTCCGCCGTGGGATAGGCGATGACCATATCCCCGCGGATGTGACGGGAGTTCATGACGCAATAGGCGCCGCCGTAGGCCTTTCGGGTAATGAGGGTGATGCGGGGAACGGTGGCCTCGCAGAAGGCGTAGATCAGTTTGGCGCCGTGCTTGATGATGCCGCCGTGCTCCTGCTGGATGCCGGGAAGGAACCCGGGAACGTCCTCGTAGACGATAAGGGGAATGTTGAAGGCATCACAGAAACGGACGAACCGAGCCCCCTTCAGGGAGGCGCCGATATCGAGGCATCCGGCCATGACGGCGGGTTGATTGGCGACGATGCCCACGGCGAAGCCGTCGAGCCGTGCGAACCCGACGACGATGTTCCGGGCATAATGCTCATGAACCTCGAAGAAATAGCCGCTGTCCACGGTGGCGCGGATGATGTCCCGAATGTCATAGGGGGTGTTGGGATCGGGGGGAACCTTATCCCGAAGGGTCTCGTCCCGCCGCAGGGGGTCGTCTCCCGTTTCCACGCGAGGCGGCCCCTCCAGGTTGTTCTGGGGCAGGAAGGTCATGAGTTCGCGAATTCCGGCAAGACAGGATGCGTCATCGGGCATGGCGAAGTGGGCCACGCCGCTGACGGCATTGTGGGCCATGGCGCCGCCCAGATCTTCCTTGGTGACCGTTTCCCGGGTGACGGCCTTGATGACCTCCGGGCCGGTGATGAACATATGACCCGTCTTCTCCACCATGAAGATCCAGTCGGTCAGAGCGGGGGAGTAGACGGCGCCGCCGGCCGACGGACCCATGATAGCCGTAATCTGGGGAACGAGGCCGGAGGCCATGACGTTGCGCAGAAAAATGTCGGCATAGCCCGCCAGACTCATCACCCCTTCCTGAATGCGGGCGCCTCCCGAGTCGCAGAGGCCGATGACCGGCGCACCGACCTTCATGGCCGTCTCCATGACCTTACAGATCTTCTCGGCGTGGGAGAGGGATAGCGACCCGCCGAACACCGTGAAATCCTGGGCAAAGAGAAAGACCTGGCGCCCGTGGATCAGGCCGTGGCCCGTCACCACCCCGTCACCGGGGATCTTCTGGGTATCCATGCCGAAATCGGCGCATCGGTGGACCTTGAACCGGTCCACCTCCACAAAGCTGCCCGGATCCAGAAGCAGATCGATGCGCTCCCGGGCGCTCAGTTTACCGCTCTCATGTTGTTTGCGAACGCGATCTTCGCCGCCCCCGGCCAACGCGTCCCGTGTTTTCCGGGCCAGCGTCTCCCGGATTTTCTGATTCAGGGCCTTCTGCAACGCAACGTTGTCCATTACGCCTCCTTGTTGAAGGATCTGGTGGATGCCGCCCCGCGATCTAAACACGACAGGCAGTCCGTAACGGACTGCCTGTTTTTTTAACCGGTGCGTCGATGCCTGCCCGGAGCCCCGATGCATGGAAACTGCTGCAGGGTCGGAAAACAGTTCCGGATCGGCCCTTTCAGGCCGTGCCTCACCGTTTTGCATGGCATCCGGAAAGACTGCATGGGCGCATCTCATTATTGAGTTGTGGATGGGTTCAGGAGAAATCCCCCCGGTCAGGTTCGACGAGGGTAGATCTCTTTAAAGAATTCGGTGACGTTTTGCAATGGGAAAAATTGAGGACCCGGAATGGATTTGCGGATAGACGTGAAACGTGGATATCCGGAAGCGAATCCGACGTTTCGGGATTTCCCCCGGGACGCCGGATTCCCCGCCGTGATGGTTACTCCTCGAAGAGAATCTTGTGGTCGACCAGGTTCATTCCCCGGATGCGGCCCTTGAC
>NZ_JBFXGG010000165.1:0-2227 GCF_050178255.1 Desulfococcus sp.
CCTTCAGCCTCTTTATGCCAACGACATGGAGCGCAGGCTGTCATGAACACCGAAAGTTGACGTCAACCTTTGAAATTGCAAAATTATGATTATTTTGGGGAAAGTATGCAGCATCCCATTATCGCTCAACGGAAAATCCAAAAAGGAGAAAAGATGAGCATTAAAATCGGCATCAATGGTTTTGGAAGAATCGGTCGCGTGGTGTTCAGGGCCGCCATGAAACATCCGGATATAGAGGTCGTCGGCATCAACGACCTCACCAACGCCGCCACCATGGCCCACCTCCTCAAGTATGATTCGGTCCACGGTCGCCTGGACGTCGACGTCGTCGCAAAAGAAGGCGCCATCGTAGTGGATGGGCAGGAGATTCCATACACCGACATCAAGGATCCGGCCCAGCTGCCCTGGAAGGATCTGGGCGTCGACGTCGTAGCGGAATGCACCGGTTTTTTTCGGGACCGGGACGGCGCCGGCAAGCATCTCATCGCGGGGGCACGGAAGGTCGTCATCTCCGCGCCGGCTCAAAATCCCGATGTTACCATCGTCATGGGGGTCAATGATCATGAATACCGACCCGATCAGCACCACATCATATCCAACGCCTCATGCACCACCAACTGTCTCGCGCCGGTGGCAAAGGTCCTCAACGAAAGCTTCGGCATCAACCGGGGTCTCATGACGACCATCCATTCCTATACCGGCGATCAGCGGCTGCTCGACTTTCCCCACAAGGACCTGCGGCGGGCCCGGGCTGCGGCGCTTTCCATGATTCCGACCACCACCGGCGCGGCCAAGGCGGTGGCGCTGGTGCTCCCGGATCTTTCGGGCAAGCTCAACGGCCTGGCTATCCGCGTTCCCACACCCAATGTATCCCTGGTCGACTTCGTGTGCACTGTTGCGAAATCGGGGGTGACGGTGAGCGACGTCAACAGCGCCCTCAAGGAAGCCTCCGAGAACGCCCTGAAAGGGATCCTGGGGTACAGCGAACTCCCCCTGGTGTCGACGGACTACAATGGGTGCGAACTGTCATCCGTAGTGGATGCACCGAACACTTACACCGTGGGCGACATGGTAAAGGTCCTCTCATGGTACGATAACGAGACCGGGTATTCCAATCGGATGGTGGATCTTGCCGCCATGGTCGGCGCGTCCCAGTAAGGTCTCCGATCATGGTGTTGAGTATGGTTTGAATTTGTCGGGCTCGTTTTTCCGTTGTCGGTCAAACGCGCCCGGTCATCTGTAAAAAGGAGGGGGCGTATCCGTGACCATAGGCGCATACAAGGCGATTATTTTTGACCTGGACGGTACCCTGATCGATTCGGCAGCCGACGTGGGAGATGCCGTCAACCGGGTTTTGAGCCGATACGGCTTTCTCGAGCACCCCGGGGCCGCTTATTATCGGTTCATGGGCGACGGCGTGGTCGAATTGATGCGGCGAGCGCTTCCGGAAAAGGCCCGGTCGTCGGAGCGAGTCCAGGCGGGCGTCCAGGCGTTCTTTCGGGAGTACGAGGGGTGCTGGCATCATCATTCCCGACCCTACCCCGGCGTTCCAGAGCTCCTGGACGGACTTTCCGAAAGGGGGGTCCGGCTCTCGGTCCTCTCCAACAAACCGCATGCCTTCACCACGGCTTTTGTGGAGCGATTTTTTCCGGAATGGACCTTTGCAGCGGTATTCGGTCAACGGGAAGGGGTGCCGAGAAAGCCCGATCCTGCAGCAGCTCTCGAGATCGCCGATGGGATGGGGATTTCCCCTGCGGCGGTTCTCTTCCTGGGAGATACGCCCACGGACATGAGGACGGCCAGAGCCGCCGGCATGTTTTCCGTCGGTGCCTGCTGGGGGTTCCGGTCGCCGTCCGAGCTCTCGGCGGGCGGGGCTGAAAGCCTGATCCGCCATCCCATGGAGCTGCTGCGCTTTTTTGATGATCCCATCCCCTGATCATTTGACATTCCATCGGTTTTCATCCTAATTTGAATTTTTCAGGCGGGTCATCCAAAAATTTCAATGCGAGGAAACCATAAAGATGAAAAACGGTCAATGTCCGAAGTGTGGTTCTAAAGAAATCTATTCCGGTGCCGACATCCCCCTCAAAAGCGGTCCCTTCTCCAGCAACGCCATTCCCATCGGTCTGATGTCGGTGGCCGCTTTGGACAATTATGTCTGTGCGGCTTGCGGGTTGGTGGAGAGTTATATCGCCGATCCATCCAAGTTGGAAGAGGTGACCCGGCG
>NZ_JBFXGG010000165.1:2327-4903 GCF_050178255.1 Desulfococcus sp.
TACCGGCTTTCAGCCGTTCAGGGGAATCCGTCGTTTTGCGGCTATCAGCCGGGTCCTGGCCAGGCACGGCTATGGAAATGTGGCGGATCGCGTATTCAGACGGACGGCGGCGGACGAGCGTAACCATCCAGAAAAAAAAGGAATGCCTCGACCAGCGTTCCATTCACCCGTCCGCATCCGCCGGATAATGGAGGAACTCGGTCCGAGTTTCATCAAGCTGGGACAATTGATGAGTGTGCGGGCGGACGTCTTTCCGCCGGAATACACGGACGAGTTCAAGAAGCTTCAGGACAGCGTCCCGCCGGTGCCGTTCACGGCCATCCGGGACGTGGTGGAAGGCGAACTGGGCGCCCCCCTTGAACGGATTTTTTCGGAGTTTCACCCTGAAGCCATGGCCGCGGCCTCCGTCGCTCAGGTTCATGAGGCGCGCCTCATGAACGGCGACCGGGTGGCCGTCAAAGTGATCCGCCCGGGTATCGAGGGAACGATCCGGGAAGACATCCGTGTAATGTACTATTTTGCGGAAAAGCTGGAAAAGCTGTTCGAGTTCCTCCGAATCATCGGCGCTGTGAACCTGGTCCGGGAGTTCGAACGGACGGTCTTCCGGGAACTCGACATGTACATAGAGGCCGGCAACATCGAGAAATTTTCGGCCAATTTTTCGGACAGCGACGAGATCTACACGGCACGGGTCTACTGGGCGCACACCGCCCGTTCCGTTTTGGTCATGGAATATATCGACGGTATCAAGATGGACCAGGTGGACCTGATCCGCCAAGCGGGCATCGATCCAAAGGAAGTCGCCATGATCGGTCTCAGGTCCTTTTCCCGTCAACTGATGGATTTCGGATTTTTCCACGCCGATCCCCACCCCGGCAACACCATCGTGATGTACGACGGTCGCGTCAGTCTGGTCGATTTCGGGATCATCGGCTACCTGGACGAAGAGACCATGATGCAGGTGGCCAACATATTTCTCGGGTATGCCGAACATGACTACGACATGATCATGGACGCCTTCAGGGAGGCCGGCCTCGTTGACGACGACGTTATCGACTTCAAGCGGTTCCGAACGGATCTCAAGGACATGAGCGAACCCTTCTACGGTCGCTCTCTTCAGACCATCTCCGTGAAGGATGTCTACGAACAGGTCATGCGGCTGGCCTACAAGTACCGCATCCGGCTTCCCCGGAACCTTCTTCTTCTGCTCAAAACCTTCGTTCAGACGGAGGCTCTGGGAAAGATTCTTGGAAGTGACGCCAGTATACTGGAGGTCACGCGGCCCTATGCCCGGAACCTGCTGCAACGGGGTTACGACGCCCGGAAGCTTTTGAAGAATATGGGCCGGGATACGCGATCCATGGGTGCCTATCTGAAGATGATGCCCCGGTTCGCCCACGCCATCTTCAAGCGGACCGCCGAAGGAAAACACCGCATCGAGATTCGTCACAGCGGCTTCGACCCTGCAATCGGACGATTCGAACGGGGTCTCAACCGGGCCGTGGTGGGCATGATCATCGCCGCCTCGACCATCGCAGGCTCCCTGGTGCTCAATTCACCGAACGGGATTATGAACATCACCCTGGGCGGATTCACTGTTTCTCTCACCATCCTCCTTGGCATGACCGGTTACTCCATCGCCACGCTTCTGGGCCTCTGGCTCATCATCTCCATCTTCCGGTCGGGAAAGATGTAAGGCGCCTCTCGGCATGCCGCACCGGCCGCGTTCCATTCTCGTTAACGACATCACGCGTTTTCGAAGGAAAACAGCCGCCCCTCTGAAAAGTGTTATCCGGCCGGCCTCACCCATATCGAGCAGCGTCATTTCATACACGTTTCGGTTGACAGTTGACTGCGAGCATAATATATTCCAAAATAACGATATATGGGGTGATCATGAAAGAATTTATCAAAGTCATGAAGGCGCTTTCGGATCCCAATCGGGTGAAGATGATCAAATTACTGCAACGCCGGATTTTGTGTGTCTGCGAAATCCAGGCCGCGCTAGGTATTGCCCAGTCTTCGGTCAGCAAGCATCTCAAAATACTGGAAGAGGCGGGACTGATCTTTTTTTCGAAGGACGGCTTGTGGGTCAATTATCAATTGGCCGACGGCTCGAAAAGCCCCTATGCATCGAGTCTTCTCGGCAACCTTCGCCATTGGCTGGAGGCGGATCCGGAAGTGGTTTGTCTGATGGAACGGCTTCCGGATATCCGTCGTGAAATCATATGCGGCGACTGACGTCTTACGGTCAATATATCGCTATATGACGTAATATAGATTGAAATCGGGTCGTAACCTGTTTTTTCACGGACGATACAGCCGGGTTTTTCCGGCGTCTTGGGGGCCGAAGCCTCGAGCCGATCTGAAAAACTCATGCGAATCGGGTTGACAGCCGCTATGCGGGATCGTAAAAAAAGTAACGTACGTTACGTTCTGCTATTTTTCAATGAGGAGCCCCGATGGCGGTGACGATGGAGGATTCACCGAAAAGGAGTGCCGACCGTAAATATGTCGGCAGAATTTTAGCGGTTCGCGGGAGTGTCGTCGATATCGCCTCCGCGGAGTCCGTACCG
>NZ_JBFXGG010000166.1:0-4875 GCF_050178255.1 Desulfococcus sp.
CCGCTGGTCCTGGCGGGCGGCAGGGGAATTCAGGCCTTTTTCGATGGACTTTTGAACGTTTATGGGCATTGGATCGCGTTGCCGCCGGACGGCTTCAGGATCATTGAATTCGACACCGATGGCCCGGACGTTCGATCGTTCGAGGCTTTTCGGGTGGACACGGCGCCGACGGAGCACAACCCGGAGAGCGTCGCCTTCCGGATTACCGCCGCCGGAGGGCGCTCGGCCGTATACTCCGGCGATACCGATTACAGCGACGCCCTGATCCGGCTGGCCCACGAGGCGGACCTGTTGATCTGTGAGGCCGCCGTGCCGGATGCCATGAAGATCGTCAAACACCTGACGCCTGCCCTGGCCGGAGAAATCGCCAGGCGGGCGGAGGTGAAACGATTGATGCTGACCCATTTCTACCCCCCATGTGAGGGGGCGGACATCCGGGGGGAATGCCGTAAATCCTTTTCAGGACCGCTTCTGCTGGCGGAAGACCTGATGCGGGTGGACTGGTAGGCGGCTGCAATTGATGCGAAGCTATCCGGTAAACCTCCATGTCCAGGATCGTCTCTGCGTGGTTGTGGGCGGGGGCGAAGTCGGCACCCGCAAGGCCCTCCGGCTGATGCGCTGCGGCGCCCGGGTCACGGTGATCAGCCCTGTGACGACGCCGGCCCTCAAATCCGTCATCGACAGCGGCGACGTTCGCTGGCTTCCGCGGGCGTTTCAAAGCGGCGATCTGATCGTTCAACCCGATACGGCGTCGAAGCCTTCGCCCGAAGGGGCTGATGGGGGATTGCCCGTCCCCGGAGTGGTCTTTATGGTCATCGCCGCTACGGACCAGGCGCCCGTCAACGCAGCGGTCCTGGCGGCGGCACGGCGGATCGGTATACTGTGCAGTGTTGCGGACCAGCCCGAAACGGGCGATTTCACCCTCCCGGCGATGGTTTCCCGAGGTGATCTGATCGTCACGGTATCGACGTCGGGCAAAAGTCCTGCTCTGGCCCGACGGCTGCGTAAAGATCTGGAGGCACAGCTGGGGGAGGAATACGATATCGCCCTGAAGCTCCTGGGCGCCCTTCGGGAGAGACTTCTGGGCGAGGGGCACGACCCGGAGGCCCACAAGGTCCGGTTCAGGCGGGTGATCGACGGCGGGTTGATCCCGCTGATCCGGGAGGGGCGGTTTGGGGATATCGACCGGTTGCTGACGGAAGCCCTGGGAGAGGGATATACCTTTGAATCCTTGATGAAGGCGATATGACGGCCATGATGGATGCGATGAGTCTGCTCGTTACCGTGACGGTGGTGTTTTACATCCTGAGCACGATGGGATATTTCGGCTATCTGTTTCTGCAGCGGGAGTTCTGGCAGAAACTCGGATACGGTCTGTTGGGGGCGGGGTTCTTCTGTCACAGCCTACTGCTCGGATACGCCTTTGTTCACTTCGGATCCCTGCCCGCCCACAATCTTCACCAGACGCTTCTGCTGGTCGGGTGGGCCGTCACGGGTTTTTTTCTGGTGTTTCAGTACCGGTTTCAGGTGAAAGTGATGGGGATCTATGCCGCTCCCCTGGCGGCGTTCGTGATGATCGTATCCTCACGGCTGCCCGTCGAACCGGCTCAGGTCCAGGCCCATTTCCGAAGTTTCTGGCTCATTTTTCACGTCGTCGTCATTCTCCTGGGCGAGGCGGCTTTTGCCATGGCCTGCGGGGTGGGAATCCTCTACCTCGTTCAGGAATATGCCATCAAAAACAAAAAACGGGGTTTCTTCTACCGTCGCCTTCCTTCTCTCGAACTGCTTGACACCACCGGCTATGCGTGTATTGTTTTTGGGTTCACGCTGCTCACCGTGGGGTTGATCGGCGGGTTCCTTTACGCTAAAACCGTCTGGGGACGGTTCTGGAGCGGGGATCCCAAGGAGATCTGGTCCGGGATCATGTGGCTTTTTTACGCCGCATTGCTTCACGAACGGCTGACCGTGGGATGGCGGGGACGGAAATCGGCGATTATGTCCATCGTCGGATTTGTGGTGCTGCTGTTTACATTTTTGGGTGTTAACGTGTTTTTAAAGGGACATCATGGAGAATTTACGCAATGGTAAGCCGCGCCGTTCAACCGCAGGCCTTTGACAAAGGGAGGGCGGCCATGGACGACAAGCAGACCGCGGATCTCAAAGCGATGCAGTCGAGGCATTCCGATGCGGCATCGGCGCTTTGCTGTCTGGAGTGCGACAAGGAGAACCCCCGACTCGACATCGTGCTTCTGGGGCTCAATCACAAGACCGCCGAGGTAGCGCTCAGGGAATGCCTGGGATTTTCCGACGTCGAAGCCGATACGGCGCTTCGCCATTTTCAGGCGTTGCCGGTCATTCGGGAGGTTTTTCTGCTGTCGACGTGCAACCGCGTCGAGATCCTCATGGCCACCCCGGATGCGCCTGCCGCGGTGGCGGCGGCCAAAAACTACCTCAGTGAATCCAAGCAGCTCGCCGTGGCCGACTTCGAATCCGCCCTCTATGTTCATCAGGGTGACGCGGCGGTCCGTCACATTTTCAGGGTGGCCGCCAGCCTTGATTCGATGGTGATCGGAGAGCCGCAGATCCTGGGCCAGATCAAGGCGGCCTACCGCAACGCCGTCCAGAAAAAGACCTCCGGGGTCATCTTGAACCGTTTGCTGCACAAGACCTTCTTCGTCGCCAAACGGGTTCGAACCGAAACCGGCATCGGCGATCACGCGGTCTCCATCAGCTATGCGGCCATCGAGCTCGGTCGGAAGATCTTCGGCGATCTCGAAAACAGGAAGGTGTTGTTGGTGGGGGCCGGAGAGATGGCCGAACTGGCCGTGGAACATCTCATCCGGCACCGGGCCGGAAAAATTTTCGTCGCCAACCGGACCTTCGAAAGAGGCGTGGCCCTGGCCGAACGGTTTCACGGCAAGGCTATCCGGTTCGAGGAGATCACCGATGTCCTCCGCGACGTGGATATTATCATCAGCTCCACCGGATCCCCGGGTTTCATTCTGCGTCGGGATCAGATCAAACAGGTGCTTCGTCCGCGCCGGAATCGCCCGTTGTTTTTCATCGATATTGCCGTTCCGCGGGATATCGACCCGGAGATCAACCGCCTTTCCAATGTCTACGTTTACGACATCGACGATCTCAAGGACGTCATCGAAGAAAATGTCGAAGACCGAAACCGGGAGGCCCGACGCGCCGAGGGGATCATCGAGGAGACGGTCATCAAATTCAGGCAATGGTATGAAGTATTGGATATCGTGCCGACCATCGTAGGGCTTCGGGAGAAATTTTACGGCATTGCCGAGGCCGAGATCCGAAAGACGTTGAATCAGTCCCTCGCGCATCTTTCCGCGGAGGAGGGCCAGGCGATTCGTCGCATGACCAATGCGCTGGTCAACAAGATCCTTCATGATCCCACCCTTTTTTTGAAGCGCAACGGATGTCTGGGTGAAAACTCGATTTATCTGGACGCCACGCGCAAACTTTTCAGACTCGATGAGGAAGACCTATGAAAGCGATCGCCTTTTTGTTTCCCGGCCAGGGGTCTCAAAGCGTAGGCATGGGAAAGGACGTGTTCGAGGAATATGATGTTGTAAAGGAGCGGTTTAAGGCCGCCGAGACGATCACGGGGTTGCCGATATCCACCCTCTGCTTCGAGGGACCCATGGCCGCCCTGACGGAGACGGTCAATCTCCAGCCGGCGGTCACGACGGTGAACCTCGCGTTTCTCGAAATTCTCAGGCGGGAGGGGGTGAAGCCCCGCGTCTCTGCCGGGCACAGCCTCGGCGAGTTCAGCGCATTGTGTGCCGCGGGCGTTGTTTCCGAGGAAGACACCCTCCGAATGGTTTTCCGGCGAGGGGAACTGATGCACCGCGAGGCGACCTTGCACAAGGGGGCCATGTCCGCCGTTATCGGGTTGTCCATCGATGCGGTGCGGGACCTTGTGGCTCAGGTGACGGAAGGGGTCGTCACGGTCGCCAACCACAACGCGGAAAAACAGATCGTCATTACCGGTTCGCCCGACGCGGTCAAAACGGCGGGTGAGATGGCCGCCGCCCAGGGTGGAAAAGCGATCCCGCTCAAGGTCAGCGGCGCATGGCACAGCCGCCTGATTCAAGGGGCGGAGGCCGAGTTTCGTGATTTTCTCGGCACCGTCGTTTTTCATCCGCCGGAAAGCCCGGTGATCCACAATGTCACGGCAGACCGAACCGCCGATCCCGACGAGATCCGGAATCTCATGGCGGCACAGCTGTGCAGTCCGGTCCGGTGGTACGAGTCCGTTCTCAGGCTGATGACGGAAAATGTGACGGTATTCGTGGAGGTCGGTCCGGGCAAGGTGCTGACCGGGCTGGTGAAAAAGATCCTGCCGAAGGCCTATCCGTGCGAGATCTATAATGTCAATGATATGAAAAGTCTCGAGGTTTTCCTGAAGGCCGCGGCCTGATGGGTCAGGAGTCCAGATCCGAAGAGGGGTCCCGGGACGAATCCAGGGGAAATTTAAAGAACCGGACCCCCTCCTCCTTCAGGGTCCGCTCCTCATCCGAGGTGCTGCTTCCCCTGATGTTTCTGGGCTTCACGGCACCATAATGGATTTTGAGGGCCTCTTTGGCGAAATCACACCCCACATCCTCGAAATTCCTGTCCACAAAGTCCATCAGCTGCCGGCCGAGTCTCTCCGTCTCCTCCCCGGAAGCCGCGGGTTTGTGTGTGGATCGGGAGGGTTTGACGGCAAAGGTGGAAGGGACCTTCGTGACGACTCTGTCCTTGCAGATGGGGCAGGAAACCAGTGCCTCTTCCATCTGTTTTTCATACGACAGGCTGTCCTTGAACCATCCTTCGAAAAGATGCCCCCGGGAACATTGCAAATCATATACG
>NZ_JBFXGG010000167.1:0-4770 GCF_050178255.1 Desulfococcus sp.
GGTCGAAAACAGGTTCGCCGTTGCGCACCTCAAGGCTTTCGATCCGCCCGTAGTTGATCTCCTGCATCAACTCGATCAGGCGTTTCCTGGCAGGAGTCAGGGCCGCCTTTGTCACTACATCCGTCATACCGGACCTCCTTTTGCGCCTTCGGGCGCATCAACGAAAAACCCCCTGGAAGGCAGGTCCGGCGAAGGGTCCTCCCAGGGGGTGTTACCCGGATCACCCGGGCGTTTCATACTGGGGTGAAGGTCTCGCCGGACCTGTCACCCCTCATTGGCGAAATTTCGATGGATGGAGCCGGAAGCCCCGGTACGCGGAGGCGAAAAGGCGAGAATAGCCTGATATTTCAGGAGGATGCGCAGACCAAGACGCGGAAACTTTTTTTGATTTTTTTTCCGATGGCCCAGCGAAATTTCGCTGGCGAGGACGGATGGCTATTCGTCGGGGGAAATAAGGAAGAGTGCCTGCCAACCTTTTCCGTCATCTGTCAGACGGAAGGGGTCGCCTTCTATGCGAAAGAAGTCACGCAGGTTGGTGGCGAGGATTTCACGACGCTTCTGGTTTTTCCGGTCGGCCTTGTTGCTGCTCCAGTCCAACACGCCGTGTTCGTCGGAAAAGGTGCGGAGCAGTTCCCACTGGACGGTCGGATCACCGTTCTTCTTGTTGGCCATACCCATCTGCGTGTAATTGAACACACCACCGGCCGACTTCACCTTGATCGAAACGGTATGGCCGTCCTTGAATCGTATTGAGACATCGCCCCAGGTGGCATCGGGAGGAGTCGGGAAAAACACCATACCGCCATTGTCTTTGGGAGCCGGGAGGTTGGCCGTTCGGAACGGTGACAGGATGTCCTCCAGGGGGCGTAGGAGGCGAAGTTTGCGATTGCCGGTGAACCCTACGTTCTCCGATAATGGGATGAACGCCGAGCTTCTATTCGCCAGGAGCTGCTCCGTTTGCGCAGTGCAAAGATCGCGTGAAGGAGCCAGAAGGATGAAGGGGATATCGACCCTTCCCGTCAGGGCATCGACGACGCCAGCGAGATCTGCAGGCTCCAGTTGGATTGTCAGGTAAACGGGGAATCGAAATCCGGCGTATGGGGAGTAGACGCCGATACGTGTCGTTCCATGGAGATCGGTTCGGGAATCCGAGTCTTTGATCAGCTTGAAAGTCTCGACTATCGCTCCATCCAAGGCCGCACGGTCCAATTCATAGACCACGATGTCGGACCGCTTCAAAGGAAAGGTCTCGCATCCGCGCCCGCACCTGCAGACCGCAACGATGTCCTCCGGGTCATGCATTACCACATCGTGCTCGCAACCGCAGCCGCGTTGAACCGTGCAGGGGTGTGAAGACGCCAGTTTGCCGTTCGGTCGAAGAAATCCCTTGACGGATTCATACCCGTCTCCGAATTTCGCCCGCCATTCAGCCTCCACGGCGGCCAATCCGGGGACGGCTTCGAGCGCCGGCCATGGATTCTTGGTATTACTCACTCTCATCTTCCTGGTCGGCAATGATGAAGCCGCGTCTGGTGAGCCAATTTTCGACCACGGATGCATCGCTGTCCCTGGTGTACTGCGCGATGTTCGATGGCCGGATCGTGACGGTGCGAGCGGTCTTGGAATCGGTGAATTTCACTTGGAAGCTCGCCCGGATGATCCGCGCCTTTTTGGGCATGGCGCGGCCGCTCCCGGAGTATGCGGCGAAGATATCGTTGGCTTTTCGAATCTCGATTTCCTTTTCCGCACCGCCCCAGAAGTATTGAATCTCTTTGAGCCGGACCCACTCCATGCCGTCGATGTCCGTGCAAACGATGGATGCCTCTCCGTCAGCCCGCAAGGGTTCGAGTGTGTACTTGCCGGTTCCGGGAAAGAAATCCTCGTCGTTGAAAAGATGGCGACCGAACTCCTTGCGGAAGGTATCCTTTTCACCCTTGTTGCAGGCATTCATCCGGAATTCGCCGATGGCGGGTTCATACACCAACACGTCGTATTTTTCGGGACGGTAAAAGACGCTCGATGGTTGGCCGCTGACAAGGCTGCCTTCCCGCCTCATCGGATCGCCATGGCGTACCAGGAACCAGATGGAGTCTTTCTTGGGATAAACGAAGACCTTTGAGCCCCGGTCCCGCTTCTTCTTTTCGTACCAGTCGTCGAGGCTCTTTTCGAGCGCGGCCAATGTTTTCGACGTCGGCCGCTTGAATTTCGGAATCGGGCGTATCTCCGTCTGGAAATACTCGAAGGAGCGGGGCCTGGTGAGATACTGTTCCGCGTGCTTACGCTCCAGGAGGTCCTTGTCCTGAAGATAGACCTGAACGGCCACGTCCGCAGCCGTGGGATCGGGCTTTCCGTCAAGCGAGATGCCGTTGGTCTCCGCCTCCTGGAGAAGAGTGTCCATACACTCGGGCGTGGCCATCTCGTGTACGAAGAAGAGCGCGTCGAGCAATGATTTCGGCGTATCCGCGCCCGGATTCATGAGCACGTTGACAAGCTGATCGTAATCCAGACCGTCGGATGCGGATGGCGGTGGCAGCGTCAACCCTCGGCTGTCGAAATAGGATTTATGGGGCTTCAAGAGCGCCAGTAGGTGCTTACGCGCGATAGCCTTGAGGCCGTCGGCGTGGGCGAATCGCCTGAGGTTGTACGTTGCCATTCGTGTGTTCCTCCTTGTCGTTTATTGCCAGACTGTACCCGGCGTGTGCATTTTCGAGCCGGGTCGTCTGACGGCGACGACCTTGCCAAGGATGCGAAGCCCGTCGTCGGGTCCAACCGGGATCGGTTGGTGCTTTGGATTCTCCGGCCTGAGTTCGATCTTCTCTTCACGGATATAGAGCCGCTTGACCGTGGCTTCGTCTTCGAGAAGGGCGACTACGATGTCTCCGTTCTCCGCCACGGGCTGCTGGCGAACCACCACAAGGTCGCGTTCCCGGATGCTTGCCTTCACCATGCTGTCGCCTTTCACTTCAAGGGCGAAGCACCGGCCTGAACCGGCGATCCTGCTTTCGACCAAGACCTCGCCGATGATGTTTTCCTCGGCCAAGATCGGCTGGCCGGCCGCCACCTGACCGACAATGGGGACGGCCACCAGATCGGGGACATCGTCTTCCGGCTCGCGCACTATGGCGATGCCGCGGGCCTTCTTCGGCTCACGCTTCAAATAGCCCTTGCGCACGAGTTGGTTGACCTGACCGTGCGCACTGGCGTGGGAAATCCCCAGGATATCAGCGAGTTCTTTGATTGTCGGGGGGTATCCCCGCTGGCTTGTATAAAGTCGTATTTCCTGCAATGTCCGCCGTTGTGGGGCGGTTATTTCCTGTATAGGGCGTCGCCCCCTCGGTCTTGATGCCATTTTATTGACCTCTTATCTCAATGGCTGAAATGCCATATTTCTCTGAAAACTCAGGAACCCAGTCATCGTGCTTACCGCTTGCCGAAATCACCTGGAACAACTCCTGCGTGCTCACGCCGATAACTCTTGACCGTATACTCGACGGGAGCATTGAAACCAGGAAGGCGAAGACTCCCCGTTTCCCATCCGGACCATCACAGCTGAATGTAGGATTTCGCTCGTCGTGAAGGAGAACGAAAATCCCTTCCTGATGGAGAGCGAACAACATCTCTCGAAAGAATTGGTAGTAGCTGGATAGGGGGCAGGTCGGGCTTTCAAGCCAGGTCTGATCGAAAACGCCGTACTCCTCAATCAGCTCCCAATACTTGCGACCAATATGATGCAGGTAGCAAAGCGAATGCTGTTTCGACGGATTCCTTCCGTCGCAATCGCCTCGGCTAAAAACGGAACACCCTCCAAACTCACGCTCGACGAATTTGGCTTCAATGAAAAGGGATGGCCCGTGTCCGTTCTCAACAACCAGGTCGATGGATGTCGGTTGGCCGAAATCCTCATTGAAAACTTCTCGGTCCTCCACCTCAAACCGCGCTTTGAGATCGTCACCGTCCCAATCGATATTCTTGGCCGCCATAAGCTTCTGAAACGGCTCGAAGTCTTTTCTGGTTACCAATGGCCCTACGAGATTAAAGAGCATCGCCTGGCTGCTGAGGCCGTGGTGCAAGTATTTGTGGAGGGGGAATCCGATCCTTTGTTTTGCGCGTTCCTCTTTTTCGCGATTGATGAAATCCGCCACTTCTTCGAGGATGATGTTGGACGGCCACCGCTTCCATTGTTTTGCGCGTTCCTCTTTTTCGCGATTGATGAAATCCGCCACTTCTTCGAGGATGATGTTGGACGGCCACCGCTTCCATTCTGCAAGGATGAATGGATATTTCTTCTGTGACTGGTATCCCTTCTTCTGAAAGAACGATGCCGCTCGGTTTCGAAGCTCCAACTCGAATTGATCGTGACGAGGATACGGCCACGAATTGGCTCGTCTGCGACTGCTGCTTTTCAAGTGTCCTACCTTTTCCACATCCGTTGTTTTTCTCCCTATGAACGACAGAAGCCGCAGGGCCCGGTCGAGGCAAACTGCGGCCACATTATAAGGAGTTATTATATGACCTGACGGGCATCAGGTCAATAGAAAAAATGTATGCGGATCAGAAGGTTGTACGATGGAAGAAAGAGAGTGCTGGTGGTTGGATGTCGCAGGAAGGACGGGGCAGGTAGTCTGTTCTAATCTCTCAAGCGTTCACCCGCCAGCTTCGCCCACATCTTGCGCTGGCGGTGCCAATGGGCGACGGCGGTGATGGGCCGGACATCCTTCTCACGGATTGGATCACGGCCTTTGACCGTGCGAGGCAGATACAGGAGCGCTT
>NZ_JBFXGG010000168.1:0-4770 GCF_050178255.1 Desulfococcus sp.
TATTGCAGCTGCGGCGGCACAGACGGACAAGAGTCCGCCGACAGCCGCCATGCCGAAAATCCATTTTTTCACGATCCAAGACCCCCTGTTTTGAATGAGGCCTCAACCTTCGACTTTCATGATAGTGACCGGATAGCGGTGCCGGGAGTCTACGGCCTGTGAAAGTCGAAAGTCGAGTCGAAAGTTGAGTGAGGACATATGTCAAAGACTCACGCTTGTCAAAGAGATTTCCTGTCCCGGGGCCGTCTCGACTTGATCCGTCCGGGATTCTGGTATATCATTGAATTCAAAATGACTTTCGATAAGCCTCGATGTCCGGAGACGGCTCACGCCCCGCGCGGCTTCGTTCAGGAACCGTTGAAACGCTCTCCGGACAGCCTGGAAACACGCTGACGCCCGAACAGTCCCGACCGCCGATCCCTTGCTGAACCTGAGCGACACACAAATATGCTTTCCAGGGACGTTGCCGTTTTCCGACATCACCGCTTTCCGGTCATCATCACCAAACTCGAAGGGTGAGACTGTTTCACGAAACGCACAGAATCCTTCGGTTGAAAACCTTAGCATCAACATAAATCGAGAGGAGATCCTTCATGCCCTCCGGCAAAAAAGAAAAACAATCCTACAGAGGATTCGAACAGGGGCCCATTCGCCCTCCCAGTGAAGCCGACAGTCTTTTGATCCGGGTCACCCGAAACTGTCCCTGGAATTTCTGTACCTTCTGTCCCGTTTACAAGAGTCGACGTTTTTCCCTCCGCCCGGTGGCTCACGTCATCCGGGATATCGATGCGGTGCATAAGTACGTGACGATGCTGAAGGAGAACACCGGCGGTACGGGACGGATCAGCATGGCGACGGTCCGGGAACTGTCACCCAAGGTCAGCTCCGATGAAACCGGTGCTTTCCAGGCGGCCCTTCACTGGTTTTCCGGTGGTCTTGCCAGTGTCTTTCTTCAGGATGCCAACAGCCTTATCATAAAGCCTCAACACCTCGTAGAGATCCTTCTCCATCTCAAACGCCGTTTTCCCTGGATCGAGCGGATCACCTCCTATGCCAGATCACAGACAGTGGCCCGTATCTCCGATGCGGACCTTTCGGCCATCCGACAGGCCGGACTCAACCGGATTCATATCGGACTGGAATCCGGATCGGACAAGGTGCTCAAGTCCGTTCGAAAAGGGACGACCAAGGAAATGCATATTTCAGCAGGGATCAAGACCCGGAAAGCCGGGATGGAACTCTCGGAATACGTTATGCCGGGGCTTGGCGGCAGGACGCTTTCCAGGGAACACGCCGTTGAGACGGCCGACGCGCTGAACCGGATCAATCCTGACTTTATCAGGCTTCGCACGCTTGCTCTTCCCGAGCATATACCGTTGTTCGAGGAACACCGTACCGGAGCATTTGAAAAATGCACGGATCTGGAAACGGCGGCAGAAATTCTGACATTCATTCAGCACCTCGACGGCATCACGAGCACCCTCAAAAGTGATCATGTCCTGAACCTCTTTCAAGAGATCGAGGGCGTCCTGCCGGGAGACAAGGCCCGATTGACGTCTTTCCTCCAGGATTTTCTCGATCTGCCGCCCGAACGCCAAACCCGGTATATGGTCGGTAGACGGCTTGGGATATTTCGCCGCCTGGATGATATGACATCGCCTTACCGAATGCAAAAAGTCGAAAGCATCTGTCAAAAAAATGAAATAACGCCACAAAATGTTGATGAGATTGTCGGGAAACTGATGAAACGATTTATTTGATTTTTTTTAGCCAACATTTTATATGGGTTGGTAATAAATATAAATCATTTTATATTTTTCATTTATATTATGATGAAATGATTTATTTCAATAAAATAAATCCACTCACGCTTTTCCTTGACTTTCATACCCAATGACAATAAGGACCATCCCATATCCAGATGATTTGGATCCGAAAAACATCATCAACACCCTGAATAGGAAACCCAATGCCGAAGAAAACACTCAAGGAACATTCCATCAATCGGGAATGGTGCAAGGGGTGCGGTATCTGCGTCCACTTCTGCCCCAAGAATGTGCTGGCGCTGGACGAGATGGAGAAAGTCATCGCCGTTCGCCCGGAAGACTGTATCTGCTGCAAGCTGTGTGAAATCCGGTGTCCGGACCTCGCCATCGAGGTCATTCTCGAACCGGAAAAACAGGAGGCTTCTGAATAATATGAACGACAATGTAAAATTTGTTCAGGGCAACGAGGCCTGCGTGGAAGCAGCCCTCTATGCGGGCCTGGATTTTTTTGCCGGCTACCCGATCACGCCGTCCACGGAGATCGCCGAGCACATGGCCGTACGTCTGCCCCGGCTTGGCCGCAAGTTCATTCAGATGGAGGATGAAATTTCATCCATCTGCGCCATCGTCGGCGCCTCGCTGACCGGGCACAAGGTCATGACGGCCACCAGCGGACCGGGCTTCTCCCTGATGCAGGAGGGATTGGGTTACGCCATCATGACCGAAATCCCCTGCGTCATCGCCAACGTGATGCGGGGCGGCCCCTCAACGGGTCTTCCCACCAGTCCCAGCCAGGGCGACGTCTACCAGGCCCGGTGGGGGGTTCACGGCGACCACGCCATCATCGCCCTGACGGCATCCAACCATCAGGACGTCTTCGAGATGACGGTATATGCCTTCAACCTGGCTGAAACCTACCGGACCCCGGTCATTCTCCTCTTCGACGAGGTCATCGGCCACATGCGGGAAAAACTTGTCATCCCCGAACAAGGCGCCATCCCCGTGGTGGACCGTCTCCGCACCTCCGTCAAGGCGGGGGTCGACTATCATCCTTACCTGCCGCGGGAGGATGGACGTCTGCCCATGTCCGACTTCGGCGGAGAACATCGTTACAACGTCACGGGTCTGGCCCATGACATGTGGGGTTTCCCCTCGTCCAATCCCTCGGTCGTCCATGGCCTTCTCCGGCACTTGGTGGACAAGATCAAAAACAACGTGGGGGATATCACCCGCTACAAGGAATATTATATGGAAGACGCCCGGACGGTGTTGATCTCCTATGGTTCATCGGCCCGCTCGGCCCTTCATGTGGTGGAGCATCAACGGCGTCGCGGAGAGCGGCTCGGGCTTCTGGAACTGCAGACGCTGTGGCCCTTTCCTTATGGCCTCATCGATGAAAAATGCGCCAAAGCCCGTCACATCGTCGTGGTGGAGATGAATATGGGCCAGATCACTCGAGCGGTAAAGCGCGCCGTGAAGGACCCCGAGCGCGTGGTACTGGCCAATCGGATCGACGGGGTTTTCATCACACCCACCGACATCAAGAATATCCTGCGACTCGTTCAGGGAAAGGGGGTGTAACCCATGGCCGTCAAAGATTATATTCGTGAACGTTTCTTTCCGCATATGTGGTGCCAGGGCTGCGGCCACGGCATCGTCCTGGGCAGTCTCATCCGGGGCGTGGAGCAGCTCGGTATGAGCAAGAACGAGATCGTCATGGTGTCGGGCATCGGTTGTTCATCCCGGATCTCCGGCTATGTCGACTTCCACTCCCTTCACACCCTGCACGGCAGGGCACTGGGCTTTGCCACGGGTGTCAAGATGAGCAAGCCCGAGTTGAATGTCATCGTACCCATGGGGGACGGCGACGCGCTGGCCATCGGCGGAAATCATTTCATCCACGCAGCCCGGCGCAATATCGCCATGACGGCCGTCGTCATGAACAACCGGATCTACGGAATGACCGGCGGCCAGTACTCGCCCCTCTCCGGTTACGGCACGTCGGCAACCACGGCGCCCTATTCCAACATCGACCATGATTTCGACGTCGTCCAGCTGGCCAAGGCGGCCGGGGCCTCCTTCGTGGCGCGCACCACCACATATCACGCCAGACAAATGACCGAAATCCTGAAGGCCGCCATCCTCCACGAAGGCTTTTCCGTCGTGGAGGTCATGACCCAGTGCCCGACCTATTTCGGACGTAAAAACAGGATGGGCGGAGCCGCCGAGATGATGGAGTGGTTCCGGGACAACACGACGCCCATCGGCTCCAAGGCCAAACAGGAGAATCCGGCCCTGATCGAACGCGGCATCTTTATTCAGGAGGAAAAACCGGAATATTGCGCCGAATACGATAAGGTGATCGAAAGAGCAATGGGAGGGCGGCCGTAATGGAAAGATGCAGACTCGTATTTTCAGGCTCCGGCGGCCAGGGCGTGATCACGGCGGCCATCATTCTGGCCGAGGCGGCCGTACTTCATGAAAATCTCATCGCCACCCAGGCCCAGGCTTATGGTCCCGAAGCTCGCGGCGGGGCCACCCGGTCGGATATCATTATATCCGACTCGCCCATCCGTTACCCAAAGGTCACCCAACCCAACGTATTGGTCTGTCTGACACAAGAATCCTATAATAAATTCAGTTCGATCGTACGACCCGGCGGCATTCTCCTCACCGATTCCCGCTTTGTGAAGATGCAGGCCAGGGTGGATGCACGTCAGATTCAGCTGCCCATGTACAAGACCGTGATGGCGGAGATCGGCAAGCCCATCGTCTTCAACATCTGCATGCTGGGCGCCGTCATCGGCCTCACCGACGTCGTCTCCCCGGAATCGATCATGAAGGTGCTGTCCACCCGCATCCCCAAAGGCTTCATCGAGGTCAATCAAAAAGCCCTGGAGTCCGGGCTCGCCATGGGAACAAAAGTGAAACCTTAAATATCGGCAGGATCGACCCATATCGGCTGAAGGTTGATCGAACCTTCAGCCGCCGCACCCCTTCTATC
>NZ_JBFXGG010000169.1:0-4739 GCF_050178255.1 Desulfococcus sp.
CGCGGGGTGATGGCGCGAAAACCGGATCGCCGTCATGAACGACAAGTCCCTCGATGCAACCGAAATTGATTCGCTGCATCAGGCCGATGAGTCGCTGTTTGGGTGGGGAGAGATCGCTTTTGGTCATGATTCCGCCTCCTATGAATGGGTTGATGATCTTCATGGAAGGCAGAATAAACCCGGATTTCAGGGGAACCTGTTTTCTGGACTTATTCCTGGACTGTCCAACCGGGCGGCCGGAAAAAACAAAAGGCCGTCAGGTTTTTCGCCTGCGGCCTCATTGGAGCGGAAATATTTTTTGAGAAATGTTTCTTTGGACTGTTATTTGGACTTGACTATGTTTTCGGCGAAACGGACACCTTTTCCCTTCCGGAATTCTATGGCAACGCCAAGATTTTTGCGGATTATATTCAATTGCCTCTGCATGCGGCCGGGCTCTCCCGAAGCGGGGAAATACTCATCTTCTTTCCACGCACACGCATTCATGAACGTCTTATGCGGCACCCATCCGTGGCCGATCTGATCGTAAAGGATTTCCGTGATCTTGGCGCTGATGGACTCCTGGCGGACAAAAATGTGTCCTTTATCCACCCCGTTCACGAACCAGTGGATTCTTTCGCCGACCTTTTTGCGTTCAACAACGATCTTGTCTTCTTCGGTAATCGTGTTGACCGGGACCTTTATGGCTTCATCCTCCAGCGATACTTGACCGCCGTCGTCTGCATAATGGACCACCTGCGAATTCGCTTGCCTCGAAATGGCAAGCCAGTCCAGGGATAACGCATTAGGGGACGAGTTTGTTGTGATGGCGACCGTGATAATTCCAAGTCGTTTCATTTGCTGTCGGTTTTCTGGGGAGAGCGCGATAGTGCGTGGGGTTAAGATCACGATCCCGGAAGCATCGCACAATTGTTCAAGCCTCCTGCACCGAGCGATAAACTCATTTTCATCCAGGTTTGGCATCGAAAAGAAAACATCTATATTCCCGGAGCCATCAACCGCCTTTTTTCCCATGGGAATCAGGCCGTGATGATTCACAAACCCGGAGTCTCCAATTCCATTCGCTTGGCGAATCACCGCCGTGAGTTTTGGAAGGGAAATTTCATACTGCCGGACGTCGTCCTCGGTGAGCGGGATCGGATCGAAATAATCTTCCTCATCCGCAACCCCGAATATCCCCTTCGAGGTATGGCGCACAACCAGATCTTCGCCAGAAGGAATATTTTTGGGCCGTGGAATCTCAGTGGCTCTCGATGTTTCCCGCAGGATTCCATCCGCACGAAGAGCGCGAAGTTGCTCTTCCGGAAACCGCTCCAACTCCCTATGCAGAAATACAGGGCACTCGATCTGATCGAGGCGCTGGAGAATGAAGTGGAGGAGCGTCTCAGTCAACGACGATCCCCCAGTTCTTCAGATATCGGAATACATCTTCAGCATGCGTAGCCCGCTTGAACTTGATCTTGTTGGTACCGGAGAGTTCGATTCGTTTCCCCCGCCGGTCGTCGGGGAACATGATCTTGAATACAGCCCGGCGGATCGTGCCGCCTGGCAATCGCTTGCGGAGATAGTTCTTTTCCAGTGTTTCCATCACATTTTTGGAACGAACGACAAAGGATGGGCCGTGTGTTTGCTTGATGTTGAAATGAAGCTCGGCGAGTGATGCCGAATGATCTTCGTCAACCGGCATATCAAAGTCGTCCGCCGCAATCCTGGCCAGATTGAGGCAGTCTGACGATCCTGGCGAGTCAAAAAAGTCCTCGTCTTTGAGGCAGCACTCGGCAAATGCCTTACGAAGGGCGGTCTCCTCCTTTTCAAAGCCGGCTTCGATTTCCAACTGTCCAGTCTCGTTGTTGTAGCTGATGAAGTCCTGCTGCGCGGGACGGAGGATGGTCGGTGTGACTTTCGGCCTCATGCGGGTTCCTTTGAATATCAATTCCGCTTTGACCCGTTTCTCATGGTAGACGATAAAGTTTGTATATGCGCCCTCTTGATAGTGGCGTACGAGAACCCGGTCGCTGTTTTTGTGATCCTTAAATATTTCGGCGAGTTTTGCCTGAAAGGCGCTGGAAGCCGCACCCGCATCAACGATGCCTGCCGCCGACTTCCCGCTAAATATGGTGAAGCGTTCCGCCCGCCAAAGGTTATAACGGTCATATGCCAGTGTGAAAGCATCCTCATTTTCCGTTCTGACTTTCAGGCTCAGGCATTCGACAGGCAGCTTGCCATTCCCATCCGGAGAATAGCTGCATTCGTTACAGGCCGACACAAGGTCTTCATACCCTCTCTCAGTACAAAGATCGTAGGCCATGTAGAGACTTTCGAGCAGGTCATCTTTGCCATCCCCGTCTCCGTTAACGAGGTATTCTTTGAAATGGGGAACATCAAGCGATGTTGTATCGAGCCCAAGTCGGCCATCCCATAGACCGACAAAGCTGCGGAGGATGACCTCTTGGCCCTGGAATTTGTCCAGAAACCGGTCCGCGTTGAACGTTCGATGCTTGAGTTTCCCCATACTTTTTTACCTCCCTTGTTTGTGCCGGACAGCAACGACCTTGCCGAGGATACGCAATCCGTCGTCGGGCCCAACCGGGATCGGTCGATGCTTCGGATTTTCCGGTCTTAGTTCAATTTTCTCGTCACGGATGGATAGCCGTTTTACAGTGGCCTCATCATCCAGCATCGCGACTACAATGTCTCCGTTTTCCGCCACAGGCTGCTCCCGGACCACCACCAGGTCGTGTTCTTTGATCCCGGCGTTCACCATGCTGTCCCCGACAACCTCAAGGGCGAAACACCTGCCCGACCGAGCAACTCTGCCTTCGACCATGATCTCGCCGACGATATTTTCCGCAGCCAGAATCGGTTGCCCCGCAGCCACGCGCCCCACGATAGGAACGGCGGTCATGATCGAAGGCGAGTCCTCGGGCTCGCGAACGATGGCAAGGCTCCTGGCCTTTCTTGCCTCACGTTTGAGGTATCCCTTACTCACGAGCTGGCTTACCTGACCATGCGCGCTTGCATGGGATATCCCCAGGATATTAGCAAGTTCCTTCATGGTCGGGGGGAAACCCCGGTTGTTCATGAAACGGCGTATCTCCTTTAAGGTGTGGTGCTGTTTATCGGTAATATCTTCAACAGGGCGTCGGCCTCTGCCTTTACTTTCCATTTTGATGACCTCGGTTTTCTTGGGTCGATAGAACCATATGAACGACATCGGCCGTAGCGTCTGCACAGGGGCACACTACGGCCAGATTACAGAAAATTATTATATTACACTGACAAGTGTCAGGTCAATTCAAAAAATGTATGGGGGTGTACCAGAGAAAGCGGTCAAATCCTTGAAGAAGGAGGTAAGAGGTGAGGACAATGGTTTTCTGACGAGGACCTGAGTTGTTGCACGATAAAACTATCCGAGGCGGTCTTTGCGCATCTGCACCCACATCTTCCGCTGCCTGCTCCAGTGGGGAACGGCGGCGACCGGCCGTAGGTCTTTTTCCAGGATCGGGTCTCGACCTTTCATTGTGTTCGGAAGGAAGAGGATATCCTCCTGAATGTCCGGAGCGAGGTTGAGCAAATTCATGATCTGGGTGATCCGCGCACGGGTCACATAGCCCAGGCGGGCGAGGTCCGCATAGTCCTGTATATCCCCTCGCTTAACCAGTTTTTCAAAGCGGATCGCCAAAGCCAGGAGCTTCGCAACCCGCGGTATGTTCCCTTTGCCGGTTGATCCGCATCGGCTATCCGAATGTGGGTTGACGTTCCCTCGTTTGTTGCGCGGCTGGAACGTGAAACTTACCTCCAGCCGCCCGTCGCTCCCAAAGTGGTGCATGGTCGGTTTCATATGCGGTTTTCCTTTCCAAGGGCTGCCTGTCCCAGGCAAACGGCCTTGATGCCGGGGGACCGAAACGTCACGGTCACTTTGCCATCACGGCCATCGTAGGCGACGCGCTCGACAAGGGCTTTGAAAATCCGTGCCTGTTCGCGCGGTGAAAGCGATTGCCAGATGGGGTCGAAGGCTGCGAGGGCTTTTTCCAAGTCTTCGTCCTCGAGTGTTTCTCTTTGGACGGCGATGGTTTCCTCGCGGATCACGGTCACTCTTTGTTCGAGAGAGCGAATTTGGTCTTGGAGGTCGGCCATCTGGTCCGTCACCAGCCTCTGGTCCGTGCCAGATGCCGGCAGGTCTCCCACAAGGGCCCGGAGCCTGGCATCCAACCGTTTCAGTTCCCGTTCGTTGGCGCGGCGCTCGGCTTCGAGCTCCGCCAGACGCTTTTCACTTTGAACCCGAACCTGGGAAGCGGTTTCCGAAAAGACATCCGGGCTCGCTCCCAAGCCTCGGATATAGTCCACCACCGCGGCCTCGATCTCGTAGGCATTGAGTGATTTGGACGGACAGGATGCCCAACCCCGCTGCTGGGCGGTCAGGCAGACATAGTAGCGGTAATGCTTACCCTTTCGGGCGGTGTAAGAATGCACCATGGCGGTTCCACAAGGCGCGCAGTAAAGCAGCCCCCTCAGCAGCGCGCCGTATTTGTTTCGGATTTCCTTGCCGCCGGATCGGCCATTGTGCCGAAGGGTATCCTGGACCCGCTGCCAAAGGTCCGGGGCCACGATACCCTCATGCTCTCCGGGGTAGACGGTGCCCTTGTAGCTGATGTTCCCTGTATAAATGATGTTGGTGAGCAGTCGGAAGAGACTGCTTTTGGTAAAAAGATTCCCCCCGCGTTCCTCTCCTTTTTGGG
>NZ_JBFXGG010000170.1:0-4734 GCF_050178255.1 Desulfococcus sp.
ATGCGGTATTCTACAAAATTCTGCAGCTGGATGAAACCGAGCGTTCCGCCCGGGCCTCCATGGACGCTCTCGAGTCCCAGAAGGAGACCACTCAACTTCAACTGGATGTCGGCCGGGTCGCACCGGTGGATCTGATGAAGATCGATGTCCGCCTGGCCGAGATCGAGCAGCGACTGTCGTCCATTCTGGCCGACCGTCGGGTGCTTGTCGTTGCGCTCTCACAGCTTATGGGTCTGGATGCCCCTCAGGGCGACCGGATGGCTGTCCGCGGCGAACTGAAAGTCGACCCGGCGGCCCTGCCCGATATGGATGCGGCAAGAAAGGCCGTGGAAATCCGGCGGCCCGAGCTGGTCGCCGCACGGCTGGATCTGGATCGGGCGGAAGCGGACATCAGCGCGGCGCGCTCGGCGTTTCTGCCCCGGGTGGACGGATTCGGAACCTACGGCCTGAGAAGTGCGCTTCCCTATGATGACGAGCATGAGGACGCATGGGCTGCCGGGCTTCAGGCCAGTCTGCCGCTGTTTCACGGCGGAGCCATCCGGGCAAAGGTTCGTCAGGCGGAAATTCGTAAACGGCAAGTCCAGGAGCGACTCCGGGCCGTGCGGCTTCAGGTCGAAACCGAGCTGGAGCAGGCCCTGGCGCGGATCGTCGACAGCCTGAAGCGAATGGACGTGAACCGGAAAAACGTGGCGCTCTCCAGCGAGACCTTTCGCATCGAACAGGCCAAGAACGAAGACGGCAAAAGCAGCATCAATGATCTGCTCGACGCCCAGGCCGCCATGCTTCTGGCCGAAGTAGCCCATTCCCAGTCGGTGATGGACCATCTTCTGGCCCGGGTTGAATGGCGTCGGGCTGCGGGAGATCCCCTGTGGCCGGTCGAAAAGGAATAAAGGATGAAACGCGTTTCAGGTCGTATCGCAGCGGTTCTTATCATTGTCGCCATTGTGGCGGGGCTGACGATGATTTTGCACAAAGCCAAAAGAGAGAAGGCGGCGGCGCCGGCCTGGCGGCCACGGCCCGCGCCCGTGGAAACCGCGGATGTCATCGAGGGAGAACTTTCCCGAACCTTGCGGTATCTGGCCCGACTGGAGGCCGTTGCCGCGGCGGAAATCGCGCCTGAGATCACTGCACGCATCGTCTCCATCAAGGTGAACGAGGGGGATCGGGTTGCCGCGGGCGATCTTCTGGCGCGGCTGGACGACCGGGACATCCGGGCGCAGATCTCTGCGGTTGAAGCCGGCATCAAGGCTGCGCAAGCACGGCTGGCCGGTGCTCGGGCCGGGGCTGACGCCGCCCGGAGCAACCTGGCCTATGCGAAGCGGGAATATGACCGGGACCGGCGTTTGTTCGAGAAAAAAGGCATCAGCGCCTCGGCTCTCGAAGACAGCCGGAACCGGGTGGACGAGGCCCGCGGGAAAAGCACCCAGGCGAATGAGGCCGTCCGGAGCGCCGAACAGGAAATCATCGGCCTCGAGGCCCGGCTTGCCGAAGCCCGGACGCGCCTCAGCTACACCGAAATCCGGGCCGCCGCCGCCGCCACTCTCCGGAAGCGCCATGTCGAGGTCGGTGACATGGCCATGCCGGGAAAACCCATTTTTGAGATGATAGATGTCTCTTCTTATCAGCTTGCCTTCGATCTGGTTCAGGAGGATCTGACATGGGTCCGCTCCGGGCAGGCGGTGCGGATCCACTGGCCTGCTCCGGTATCCGAAGCGGGGCGAAGCCAAACCGTGGCCCGGATCTTTCCCTCCCTGGAATCGGACCAGACCGTTCGTGCGGAGATCGATCTCTTCTGCCGATGTCCTGAACAACTGAAGGTGGGGACGCTGATTCCTCTGGAGGTGGTGGTGGAGCGCGACCGGGGCCTGATGGTGCCCCGAACCGCTCTGGTGCCGACACCCGTGGGCGGGCACCTCGTGTATGCGGTCCGGGACGGCCGCCTGAAACAGGTGTCGGTTCAGGTGGTGCTCCAGCATGGGGATCAGGCCCTTGTCGAGGGAGACTTGACTGCCGGAGAGTCCGTGGCCGTGGGTGAATATCTGCAATGGGTCCGGCGCTGCAACGGCATGGCGGTCTCCTCGTGAAGCCCCATCGCTTTGCGTTGAACAATCCCTGGCTCATGCTCGTCTGCGCCCTGCTGACGGCTGTGGTGGGGCTGAAGGCTTTTTTGACCCTGCCGGTGGAATATTTCCCGGACACCAGCCCGCCCCAGGTGGCGGTGGTCACGGTGGAGCCGGGCGCGGCCGCGGCCGACGTAAGCCGGCGCATCACCGAGGTCATCGAAAAAGAACTCTCCAGCCTCTCGGGCCTTAAAAAGATCTCTTCCACCTCCCGGGACGCGGTATCCTCGGTGACCGCTGAATTCTTCTATGAAAAGCCCATGGGCGAGGCCGTGGTGGATACCCAGAATGCCATTTCCCGCATCCGGGCAGACCTTCCCGACGACATTATGGAGCCGCGGATCTACCGGATCACCGATGCGACCCGCCCCATCCTGACGCTGGCCCTTTTCCCCCGCTCCGGAAGCCCCCTGGACCTGGCCCGGATTCGACTTCTGGCCGACAATGACATCAAGGATTTTCTGCTGGGTCTCCCGGGGGTGGCGGATGTGGACACCTTCGGGGGGAACCGGCTCCAGATCGATGTCCGGCTCGACAAGGACCGGCTCCGGGCATACGGATTGAACCCGGAACAGGTGGGTTCGGCCATCCGGGCGCAGAACATTACGGCCCCGGCCGGACTCGTGTACCGGCCCGACGGCGAACGCCTCGTCAAAACCCTCGGCGAATTCAAGGATCTGGCGGATATTGAGAATGTCGTGGTGGGACGGAAGCAAGAAGCCTATATCCGTCTGACGGACGTGGGGACCGTGGCACTGGGCATCCAGGACCCCCGCAGCCTTTACCACGGCAACGGCAGGGCCGCCGTCGCCGTCAACGTGCTGCGGGCCGAGGGGGGCGACACCATGGCCGCCATTGCTGCGGTCAAGGCGGCGCTTCCCGGGATGCAAGCCCAATGGCCGGACATTGATGTCGAGATCACCGACGACCAGGCGCCCCTCATCGACCGCAATACAACGGGCATGCGCCAGTCTCTGTTCATGGCCGTCGGCCTGACCGTAATGATTATTTTCGTTTTCCTGGCAAATCTGCGGGCCGCTTTTATCGCGCTCGTCAGCATTCCCCTGTCTTTTCTGTTCGGACTGGCGACTCTGGGATTTACCGGATACACCCTCAACATCGTAACCCTGTCCGGTCTGATCATCGCCACCGGCATGGTGGTCGATGCCACCGTGGTGGTACTGGAAAACATCCACCGACATCTCGATTCCTCAGAAGGCGGGGGGAATATCTCGGACCGGGTGGAAGGCGCCGTGGGCGAGATCCTGACGGCGATCGCCGCGGGAATGCTCACCACCGTGGCCATGCTGATTCCCATCATGTTTGCCGGCGGGTATGTGGAAAAGGTGCTCCGCCAGTTTACGATCACCCTCTCCCTGGCCCTGGTGGGTTCCCTGCTGTCGGCGGTGTTTGTCGTGCCGTTGATCGCACGGAGGCTGATCCGCCCCGACTGGAAGCCCAATCGGCTGGAACGCCTGGTGCAACCCTTTGACCGGCCGGTGGCCGCCTTGGCCGACGTCTATGTCCGGTTGCTGAAAACGGCGCTGAAATGGCGCGTCACGGCACTGGTCCTGGCCGTGGTCGCCCTGGTGCTGACCGTCAGGATCGTGGTTCCGCTGATCGGCCGGGAGTTGATGCCGCCCATGGATACCGGCATCGCCAAGGTTTTTTTTGAAATGCCGCCGGCGACCGCCATTGTGGAAATGGAAAACCGGCTTGTCGCCGTGGAAGCGATCCTTCGAAAGACCTCCTCGGTTCGCATGATTTCTTCTGTGGTGGGTTCCGAACCCGGGGAGATTTCCTTTGGCGGCGGCGGTCAGACCCTCCAGACCGCCCAGATCACCGTCACCCTCGACACCCGGGATCAGCGGGACGAGAGCATCTGGGAGATCGGGGACCACTGGCGTGCCGAGCTGGCGGGCATGCCGGGAATCCGCTCTTTGCAGGTTTATGAGTTCGGGGCCACGCCCATGTCCACCTCCCGGGCGCCCATCGACCTGGTCATCCACGGTCGGGATAGTCGGGTGCTGCAGGGCCTGGCCAGGGAGCTCGAAAAACGCCTCGAGGGCACCTCCGGGCTGGTGGACCTGACCCGCACCTGGTGGCCGGACAAACCGGAGGTCAACATCACCGTCGATGCCTGGATGGCCCGGCGCTACGGTATTACTCCGGCGGATGTGGCCCGGCAGATGCAGGCGGCTATCGACGGGATTCCGGCATCGGGGTTCCGTCTCAAAGGATTTCTGGATGTTCCCATCCGGGTTTCCCTGGACGAAGTGTGGGTGTCGGATTCGGCGCATCTGGCCGATATCGACATCGACACCCCAAACGGAAAAATCCCGCTGCGCGCCTTGGCATCGGTTTCCGACAACCAGGGCCAGACCATCATCACGCGGGAAAATCTGCAGAATACCCTGGATCTTACAGGATACAACCGGACCCGCCGGATTTCCCAGGTGCTGGAAGAGACCGCCGGGCGGCTGTCCGGCATGGACTGGCCCGGCGGCTACGGTTTGGTCGTGAGCGGCACGGCCGCGGAAATGAAGGACAGCATGGGCCGGATCCTGAAAGCCGTGGGCATCGGCCTGGTTTTCCTGGTGGTCCTGTTGGTGGG
>NZ_JBFXGG010000171.1:0-4614 GCF_050178255.1 Desulfococcus sp.
CCGCGTGCTCCGGGACGGGACGTGGCCGTCTGCTTCGACGACGGCGCGGCAGCCGTCACCCGCATCCCCATCGGCACCTGCGCCCTGAACGAGCGTTCCTCGAAAGACTGAAGACTGAAGACTGAAGACTGAAGGCTGAAGACTGAAGACTGAAGGCTGAAGGCGTATGTCTGAAATCACATAACCACATAACCACATAACCACATAATCACATAATCACATAATCACATAAAACCATAAAACCATAAAACCATAAAACCATAAAACTTTAACACCCTCCTGAATAATGTGGGTTCACGTTCAGTAGCCGCGGTCGGGATCGACGACGTATTTGAGGGGGCGGCCCGCCTTGAAGCGGCGGTAGTTCTCCAGGAAGATGCCGACGATCTCCTCGGCGAAGCTGACGGCGGCCTGATGAGGGGTGATGAAGACCTCCGGCAGGGTCCACAGGGGGCTATCCGCCGGAAGCGGCTCCGTTTCGAAGACGTCCAGCACGGCGCCGCCGATCCGACCCTCCCGCACGGCCCGGACAAGGGCCTTCTCCGACACTACGGGGCCGCGGCCGACGTTGATGAGCAGGGCCGTGGGCTTCATGGCCGCAAAGGCCGCTTCATCGAACAGCCCATGGGTGGCGGGGGTGAGGGGGAGGGTGACGACCACCACGTCGGCGCCCGCGAGAAAGGCGTGGAATTCGTCCGGGTGAAAGAGGCGGTCCGCCTCGGGACAGGCTGCCGGCCGCAGCCGATACCCCCAGACCGTCATACCGAAATGGCGGGCCGTTTTCGCCAGGTGACGGCCGATGTCCCCCATACCGCAGATGCCCATCCGTCTGCCGGCCAGGCGCTGGTAGGGGATCCTTTGCCATACCTGCCGGACCTGGTTTTCCCGGGCCTTGAAAAGGCCTCGCGCCAGGGACAGAACATAGCCGAAGACATACTCGCTCATGGCGGGGCCGAAAACGCCCTCGACCCGGGTCAGAGCGATCCGTTTCGAGGGGAGGGGGAGCAGGGCGTCCACGCCGGCGAAGGTGGATTGGAACCATCGAAGCGCGGGGGCCTCTGTCAGAAGTCCCGCCGCCAGGTCGGGGTCGCCCAGGACGATGGTCGCCCGGCGGACCGCCTCCCGGGCCGCCTCCGGGCGTTGAAAAACGTACCGTTCCATGGTTTCCGGACATTTGGACGCCAACAACCGGTCATACCGGGCTGCGCTTCGGGACAGGATGAGAAGGGTGTCGGAAGAGATTGTCATCTTCTGCCTTTCATTGGGGTCAGTCCGAGAGGAGGACCACCGAATGGCTGTTGAACACCACCCAGATCGCGTCTCCTTCCGCCAGGGCCAGACGCCGGGCGCTTTCGGTGGTCACGACGGCGCAGACCGCGGTGCCGTCGGAGATCCGGACGATGCATTCCGTGTTGATTTCACCGGTCGTGATCCGCTCCACGCGCCCCTCGATCCGGTTGTCGGCGCTCCATCCCCGGGGGTCGTCCCCCTGATGGAGCATCACCCAGGGGGCCTTGATTTCGGCCGTGATGAGCCGTCCCGGCCCCAGCTCCAGCCGCTTCAGGCTGTCGTTGGTGATCACCGTGGTGATGCGGTGCCCCCCCAGGGTCAACATCTCGACGCGAGACTGGATATCGCCCTGTTGAATCGTCTGAATCTTGCCGAAAAAGGCGTTCCGGGCGCTGGTGCTGCGGGCGGATTCCTTTTCCATGAAGTGCCGGGTCGCCTGTTGGATCTCCGCTTCGGAAAAGGCGACGTAGGCGCTTGTCAGATTGGGCGTGCTATGACCCAGAAGCCGCTGAACCACCGGAAGCGGCATATGGTTCTGCATCCATTCCACCGCCCGGGACTTGCGGAGAATCTCGGGCGCCCCCAGCTGCTTGGGGATCCCGCAGGCTTCGGCGCGCTCATAGAATTTGCGCCGGACAAAGCCGGGGTCCATGTCGAGCAGTTGTCGCGGCCCGTCTTCGGCGGCGGATTCGGCGATGAGCCTTTGGATCTCCGCAAGGAGGGTTTCGGAGAGCTGCACCTGCCGCGGCGGGCGGCCCAGGCGCACGAATCGGTCTTCAAAATCGATGTCCCGGGTGGGATCGAGGCCCAGCACCTCGCTCAGTTTTCCCCCGGAGTATCGGATGATCAGAAAGATGAGAAAGATGCGGCGGCGGGACCGGCGCACGTCGCGGCGCGGTGTCGCCGTGATCCACTTGCGAAAGGACTGCTCCAGTGCATCGAGCTGGATCGAGTCGAGGGTTTTGTCCGGGTCCGGCATGGGGCGTATGCGACGGGCGGGGCCTTCTTCCGGCGGGGAACCCGTCCCGGTCGCCTCGGATGCTTTCGGTTTCATGCCTTTCCGTGTTTTCATACGCCCTCGATGATGCACCCTGTAATGAATCCTGTGGGTGTGGGTCGGGCCGGCCGAAGCCGGTGCATTTCGCCCATGAATAGAATAGCCTTGACAAATTTTCAAGGGGCCGGTATGACTATCACGATAAATAATATAATCGTGTTGATTTGTCAATAAAGCCGTCAACAACCCGACGGGCGATGCCGTCGCCCGTCCAAAACGATTTCGGAGAGCGTCATGAACATGCATCAACCGATCCTGGAAGAATCCGGTGCCGCCGGCGCGCCTTGGTGGCGGGCATACCGCTTCAACCGGATGGAGCTGGCGGGCTCCCTGGGGGATCTGGGCACCATCCTGCCCCTGGCCGTCGGCATGATCCTGATCAACGGCCTCAGTCCGCTGGGCCTCTTTCTGGGGGTGGGGCTCTATTATGTCTTTGCCGGCCTATACTTCAGGGTCACCAGCCCGGTGGAGCCCATGAAGGTGATCGGCGCATATGCCGTGGCCACCGGCATCACCGCGGGCCAGATCCAGGCGTCCAGTCTCTGGATATTCCTGTTCCTGCTGGTCATCGGCGCGACCGGCATCATCACCCTGATCGGCCGATACATCCCCAGGCCCGTGATCCGGGGGGTGCAGCTCTCCACCGGCGTTCTCCTGGTGACCCAGGGCGTCAGGCTGATCCTGGGCACGTCGGGCTTCCAGGCATTGCGGCAGGCGGCGGAGCCGTATCTTGCCGTCCAGGCCCTGGGGCCGATCCCCCTGGGATGGGTGGTGGGGGGGATTCTGGGGGTTCTCACCCTCATCCTCCTGGACAACAGGCGCCTGCCCGCGGCCATCGTCGTGGTGGGGGCGGGCATTCTGACCGGCCTCTTCCTGGGGACGGGGGAGGGGCTCGGTGGGATGCGGTTCGGGATTTACCTGCCCGATCTCCTGCCCTACGGCATGCCCTCCTCGGGCGATTTCACCTTCGCCCTTCTCGTGCTGGTGCTGCCGCAGATTCCCATGACCCTCGGGAACGCCGTCATGGCCAACGCCGATCTCTCCCACCAGTATTTCCCCCGGGAGGGCCGCCGGGTCACCTACAAGGCGCTCTGCATCAGCATGGCCCTGGCCAACCTGATGAGCTTTTTTCTGGGGGGCATGCCCATGTGCCACGGCGCCGGCGGCCTCGCCTCCCGATATCGCTTCGGCGCCCGCACCGGCGGGTCCAACCTCATCATCGGCGCGGTCTTCATCGCCCTGGCGCTTTTTCTGGGGGAACATCTCATGGGCGTCATCCATCTGCTGCCCATGTCGGCCCTGGGGGTGCTCCTGATCTTTGCCGGCGCCCAGCTGGGCCTCACGCTCCTGGACATGAAAACCCGAAAGGAGATGTTCGTGCCGCTCCTGGTGGTGGGCATCACCCTGGCCGCCAACCTGGCGGTGGGATTCCTGGTGGGCATCGCCGTTGCCTATGCGCTTAAATCCGAAAGGCTGAATGTTTAGGCTGATCGTTTAGGCCGAAGGCTGAAGACTGAAGGCTGAAAGGATGCATCTGTGACGTAGGGAACGTTTAGGTTCTTTCAGTCTTCACTCGACTGTCGACTTTCATGATGGTGACCGGCACCGGCCTATGAAAGTCGAGTCTTCAGCCTCTGATATTCCCTTCCTTTGATACCGCTATGTGGTCACGGTCCGACCCTTTGTGACAGAATTTGTCGGTTTCGCAACAAAATTTGGAAGACAACACCCTACCGTATCCGATCAAACCGCCACCCACATCCTTCGCTGATCCGTCGGTTTTTCCAGCACCATCCGCCTCAACCCCCATCGTGAATGCCTGTCCGGCGCCTCAGGCCCGTTTGCTTTCTAATAAAACCCTATAAAGGCATGCATATTGCTGATCTACACGGCGACTGAAGGGTATAAAAATAGTTATTACAAGAGAATGGATATAATGGGTTTCGTCTCTAACATATGCAGGCCGCAACGGTTTGAGATCCAGGCTTCACGGCAGATTGATCGTTGATGAAATCAGCGGCTCCGGCGCGGGCCGTATCCTTCCGGCACCGGCATATGACAGTCGAAAGTTGCGTCATATTATGTCTACCTATGAAAAGAGAGGATTGAATGAAACAGGTGAATACGAATTCAGGCGGTCTTTATGTGAACAACATCGGCGAGTCTCGACCCGGAAGGTTTTCCCCTCCGTCGGATACGCTTTTGCAGGCGTATGGCGAGGACAGGCGAACACCATGGTTTTTTGCGTTGTTGAGCATGTTGACGCT
>NZ_JBFXGG010000172.1:0-4557 GCF_050178255.1 Desulfococcus sp.
GGCATGGCCACGGCCAGAAAATCATCCACCTTTCCGGCGGATGTGGCGCCGCAGCAGTTCCAGTCCTCGATTTCCTTCAGCTCAACCCCCAATTCGGAAAAAATCCGGCGGCTCTGGATATCGTACAGCGCGGACGACTGTTTCAGGGAGCATCCGGGGTAATACGCGATTTCCATGATCTACCTCTTTCCTCTAAGGGTTCACGCGGGGTGAGACCCCCGGTTTTTTGCGGGTCTTGCGATATAGCGCCTTGATTTCCTTTCGCCCTTTTGTCGTCATGAAACCGGCATGCATGCGCTTCAGCCTGAACATGGCCATACCCAGCTTCGCCTGCGTCTTCAACTCGTCGACGATGGCCTCGTAATTCCTGGCACGCGCCTCTCTTATGATGTTTTTCATTTCGTAGACACCCATGAATTCCATCTCGTTGACCCGGCCCCACCGCAAACCCGATTCCAGAAAGCTGTCATGGAACGCTGCCACCTTTGGCTGAAGCGGTGCGATGTGTGCCTCCTTGGCCATCTTTTTGAGAGTCTCGGTGATTCTGGCGGTCTGAATGTCGTTGGGGCAGCGCGTACCGCATGTGTAGCAGGAGACGCATTTCCAGACCAGAGGGTTGGAGAGGGCCGTTTCCCGATCGCCCAGAATAACGGTGCGAATCAAGATGTTGGGGGTGAAAAAACCGGTTTCGTCGGCCACCGTACATCCGGCCGCACATCGGCGGCACTGGTAGCAGGCGGTCAGCATCTGCCCCGAGCGTTCCATGACCTCCTGGAGCAGGGGTTTTGCCTGCTCGGGCCTGAATTCGAGTAATGGTCCCGTCATTTTTTCTCCTTCTCCGTGAAGGGTTTTATTTCGAGGCCAGCCCGCATACCGCTGTCGCTGTCGATAGGATCTGTTTCCGTGGAATCGGCGTGATTGGCACCCAAATAGGCGTTGATGCCACCCTGTTTGACAAAGGCAACCTGTCAATCAATGTGCAAGGGAAAATTTTATGAATGATATTTATTAGATTTATCGTCGTCCATTTGTCAAGAACAAAATGCCCAGAGGCAGCAATCTTTTTTTGGAATCAACCAACATGATCACCTCCGCCAACGATCTCATCATCATATTCGACGACGAATGTGAGGAGAGACATCGGCGGACCTTCGCCGGCGGGTAACAGCGTATGGGATTTGAAACGGAAAGAAAGCAGAGGGATAGGGTTGACTTCAAATCTGACATTGTCTATGGTCAGATCGACGATTTGGATGACTCTCAAAAAAAGGAGAAAAAATGGTTCGAACGGAAATATCGCTGTTTCTAAAAAATGTTCCCGGAGAGTTGGGGCGGCTGTCGACCCTCTTCGCCGACGCAGGCATCAACATCGATGCCATCACCATCCAGGATGCCTCGGCCTATGTACAGGCCCTGTTTCAGGCCCGTGGGAAATCCCTGAAGCGGATCGCCTCGAGCGCCAGCTACAACTCCATGCGAAAGGATTCCTCCGAATTCGCCCTGATCCGACTCCTGACGGATAAAACCGAGGAAGCGGTTCAACTTTTGGAAAAGCACGATTATCTCTTCGACACAGTTGAGGTTATCGCCGTCAAGCTCGAAAACCGACCCGGCGAACTGGCAAGGATCACCAACCGATTCGGCGAGGCAGGCATCAACATCAACTACGTCTACGGGTCCGTTTCCTCTCCCGAGGAAAAATGCCTTTTTGTGTTCTGCCCCGAGGATATCCAACTGGCTTCCAGGATTTTCGCCGAGTAACCCCATCGGCGACAGAACACGAGGGCATGCCCCCTGGTTCGGCAGACCATGGGGCATGCCCAGGATAAGCGGTTTCGTCACATCTTGTATTTGAGGGTGATCTCATCTTCCGAATTGTCACGGGTCTTATCGGGGCCTTCCGGAGGAGATGGGGGCTGATTGGCAGGCGGCGTCGGGGCATTGCCGGCGACCTTTTCCTCATAGACCCGCATGAGGAACACAGTGGCCAGAGGCTGGGTAAAAAGCCACCCCACGAATACGGAACTGCCGATGGCCGATATCCCCATGAAAAGAATCGCGACGATCACGTGGTCCATCAGCCCGTCCCCCGTCACGATTCGAAAGCTCTCCTTTACGGCATCGATCAGCCCAAAGTTCCGGTCGGTCATGAGGGGCATCATGTACAGACAGACAAAGGTCACCCCGCAAACGATCACGATGCCGGGAAGGAACAGTATGGAAAAACCGATCATCGATGCAATCGCCACGACGATGCCGAAGGCCAGAAGCGGCAGAAACAGCCGCATTTCCGAAAAAAGGTCCTGAATCTTCGGCTCCCGTCCGCTCCTTACCATCATCAGAATCGACTGCATATAACCGGCCATCGTGACCGGCGCCAGGATCCCGAGAGAGAGAAAACTGACCACCCCCATGACCAAGGTTATAAGCAACAGGGACACGATGTATTTCAGCGTCAGATGCCATGCGGTTTCCAGATGAGACTTAAAATCCATGTTCACTCCTTTTCACACCAGGTATGACGGGTTGATGTTGTTCTATACGAGATATTTCCTGATCTAAAAAAAGTAGATCAAGATACTGTATCCAAAACAAATTTGTCAAATACTATTGCGATTCCCCGAGATCATACTCTGCAGGAAAAAACCGACTCCGATTTGACCGGTGCGGACAACACCACACGAGTGCCGCTGCCGGGCGAAGCGGTGATGACGAACTCTCCGCCGAGATGACAGAGGCGCTCCCGGATGGAAAAGAGTCCGAAACCACCCCCCTCGGCGCTGAAACGATTTTCGGCGGCGTCAAAGCCGACCCCGTCATCCTCTACCACAACGGTGATGCGGTCGCCATTGCGCGTGATGCAGATGTCTACATGGGCGGCATGGGCATGCTTGACGACATTGAAAAGCAGTTCCCGAATGGATCGAAAGAGATGGATTTGAGTCGGATCATCCAGAATCTTGATGTCGGCAGTGCAATGAAAATCGATGGTCAGACCATGCCGCTCCGCGATGTCTTCGATATGATGCTTGACCGCAGCCGCAAGTCCAAGTTCGTCGAGAATCGGCGAACTGAGCTCATAAGAAAGCTCCCGCGTTTCCTTGATGATCTCCCGGGTATTACGGATGATGCCGTCGATGGCCGCCACATGGTCGGCGTTCTTCACCGACCGCTTGAGACGCCCCAGATCGATCTTGATCATCGCCAGGGACTGCACCACGCTGTCATGAATATCGCTTGCGATCTCGCGCCGGTCACGCTCCTCCATCAGGGTCAACTCCACGGTCAGAGACCGAAGCTTCATCTGGTGGCGCCGGAGTTCCTGTTCCGTCCGAATCCGTTCTTTATTTTCAAGAGCCAGCCGCAGGTTAATACGCTCCAGTTCGGCCGTACGCTCCCGAACCCGCCGCTCCAGTTCATCGCAGGCATTCCTGAGTTCTCCCGTCCTGAATTTCAACGCCAGGTTATTCCTCAGCCGCGCCAGGAGCTCCGCCCTGCTGAAGGGCCTGGTGATGTAATCCGAAGCGCCCACCTTAAAACCTTTGACAACATCCTCGGGCATCCGCCAGTGGGCGCTGATGAAAATCACCGGGATCTCCCGCGTTTCCTTCCCCCGTTTCAGCCGCCGACAGACTTCGTAGCCCTTGATGCCCGGCATCTCGATGTCCAGAAGGATGAGGTCCGGTCGGAGGTCTCCTGCGATTTCCGGCAGTCCGACCCCACTGGTGGCAAAGGAGATCCGATAGCCCTCCCGATGGAGAATGCAGGTCAGAAGTTGAATATTTTCAAGGAGATCATCCACAATCAAAATCATCGGGGGCATTTTGCTCATCATCCATTCCTTTGGCATCAGCAGCTTGAAATATCTCCTCAGATCGGAAGTACGGCATCTCAACAATTTGTATTCTTTATGATTACTCTAAACCAATTGACAAAAAATGCAAGCGACTTTTGATGCGTCCCGAGAAAAGGGGGCATCGGCCGAAAGCTCCCGGGATCTATCCGTTTGACAAACAGGCGCTTCATCGAATACTGATGGGCGGTATGTGACGTCATTCGGCCGGAGTTTACACCATAAACCGTTTAACATCGCCCGGAGGGAGAACCGATTGACCTCGTCGTTCTCTTCCGGCGTCAACAAAGGAGATAACCATGGCGGGAGTCAACAAAGCGATCATTATTGGCCGGCTGGGGCAGGACCCGGAAATCCGTTACTTTCAGGACGGCTCGGCCGTCGCCAACTTCAGCGTAGCCACATCCGAGGAATGGCGGGACAAGGAGACCGGGGAAAAACGGGAGCGGACTGAATGGCACCGTATCGTTGCATTTCGGAAACTGGCCGAAATCTGCGGCCAATACCTTTCCAAGGGCCGGCAGGTTTATATCGAGGGTCGGATTCAGACCCGGGAGTGGGAGGACCGTGACGGCACCAAACGCTATACGACGGAGATCGTTGCCAACAACATGCAGATGCTGGGGTCCCGGAACGATGTCGGGCCTCAGAATGCTCAGGGCGGTGGATACAACCGCTCTCCCCAAGGCAGTCAGGGAACTCAG
>NZ_JBFXGG010000173.1:0-4553 GCF_050178255.1 Desulfococcus sp.
TTTTTTTGGTGGCGAGGGGTGTGAGCTGACGGCAGGCACATGCCCGCCGTCAGCTCAATCATTTTCGATCTGATTACCCCAGAATGGCTTTGAGGTCGCCCTCGGGGGTCCCGATGGGCATGATGTTGAAGTTTTCCACCAGCACGTTGAGCACGTTGGGGCTAATGAACGCCGGCAGGCTCGGCCCGAGGCGGATGTCCTTGATGCCCAGATGGAGCAGGCTCAGCAGGATGACGCAGGCCTTCTGCTCATACCAGGAGAGGATCATCGAGAGGGGCAGGTCGTTGACCCCGACTCCGAAGGCGTCGGCCAGGGCCTGGGCGATGCGCACGGCGGAGTAGGCGTCGTTGCACTGGCCCACGTCGAGGAGACGCGGTATGCCGCCGATGTTGCCGAGGTCCTTGTCGAAGAAGCGGAACTTGCCGCAAGCCAGGGTCAGGACCACGCAGTCTTCGGGCACCTTCTCCACGAACTCGGTGTAATAGTTCCGGCCCGGCTTGGCGCCGTCACAGCCGCCCACCAGGAAGAAATGCCGGATGGCCTTGTTTTTCACCGCTTCGATGACCTGAGGCGCGACGCCCAGGACGGCATTGCGGCCGAACCCCACCATGACCGATTTGCCTTCCACGTCCTCGGTGAAACCGTCCATGGCCAGCGCCTTCTCGATCACCGGCGTGAAATCGTCGTTGGTCACGTGGGTGACGCCCGGCCAACCCACCAGGCCGGTGGTGAAGATCCGGTCATTGTAGCTTTCCCTCGGCTTCTGGATGCAGTTGGTGGTCATGAGGATGGCGCCGGGGAAGGCGTCGAACTCACGGGCCTGATTCTGCCATGCCGTCCCGTAATGGCCGTAGAAATGGGGGTGCTTCTTCAACTCGGGGTAGCCGTGGCAGGGCAGCATCTCACCGTGGGTGTAAATGTTGATCCCTTTTCCCGCCGTTTGCTTAAGCAGGGTATCCAGGTCTTTGAGGTCGTGGCCCGAGATCAGGATGGCTTTGCCCTTTCGGGCGCCCAGGGGCACCTTTGTGGGGACGGGGTGGCCGTAGGTTCCGGTGTTGCCGGCGTCGAGCAGTTCCATGGCCCGGATGTTGACCTCGCCGCACTTCAGGGCCAGGCCGACATACTCGTCAACGCCCACGCTCTTGTTCAGGGTGGCGGCCATGGCCTCATGGATAAAGGCAAAGACCGCTTCGTCCTGCTGCCCCAGGATGGCCGCGTGGTCCGCGTAGGCCGCGAGCCCCTTGAGCCCGTATACCAGCAATTCTCTCAGCGAGAGGAGATCCGGGTTCATGTCAGGGTCGGCCTTGATGCCCACCTTTTCCCCCTCGGCGATCATCTCGGCCGTGGTTCCCGCCGGAGTGAAGTCTGCCGCGGCATCCGAAAAGGAAGCAGCACCGCCGGCAGCCGCCACTTTTTTCTTGAGGGCTTCCCGGTGGGCCACGCAGTCCCGGATCAGCGTTACGAAGCGTTCGGAGTCGAAATCGACGTTGGTGAGGGTGGAGAAGATCGCCTCGCAGGTGAAGCGGTTGACGGCGTCATCCGATACGCCGACCTTTCGGCCTTCCACCGCGACGAGGGAGAGGCCTTTGACCGCATGAATCAGGAGATCCTGGAGGGCTGCCGTTTCGGGTTGTTTTCCACATACGCCGATCTTGGTGCAGCCTTCGCCTTTTGCCGTCTGTTCGCATTGAAAACAAAACATGTGTTGCCTCCTTGTTGAGTTGATATATAAGAAAAGGGTTTTAGTGTTGTCGTTGCTGTTGGAGCCGAATCTAACCCATCGGTCCTGCCGCCGCATTGACTTAGGTCAATAAAAGGGACATCAACGAGAAAAAGCAGGTCCCATCCACTATAGAGAGCCGGGGTGGGGGTCGAAAACCGGTCGAATTCGAGAAAGAGGGGAGAGTGGATAAAATCATTACCATTATAAAGTCCGTTCCGATTTTCAGCGGACTCGAAGACGATGACATTGACGCCCTGCTGCGGATCGCGGTCCATCGCCGGTACGGCAGGGGCGAACTCATCTTTTCGGACGGAGACGCAGCCGACGGATTCTATGTCGTCGCCGACGGGAAAATTAAGATATTCAAGATGTCCTTTGACGGAAAGGAGCAGATCCTTCATATCTTCGGGCCGGGTGAGCCGTTCGGGGAGGTCCCGGTCTTCAGCGGCGAGTCCTTCCCGGCCAACGCCCAAGCCATTGCCGCGAGCCGCTTGATTTTTTTTTCACGGAAAGACTTCATCGCGCTCATCACCGAAAAGCCGTCCCTGGCGTTGAACATGCTGGCCGTGCTTTCCATGCGGCTGCGCCGGTTCACGGTTCAGATCGAACACCTCTCCCTGAAAGAGGTGCCCGAACGCCTGGCCGCTTATCTGATGTACCTTGCCCGGGAGCAGGAATCCGAAGATCACGTCCGGCTCGAGATCGCCAAGGGGCAGCTGGCAAGCCTCCTGGGGACGATACCCGAAACCCTTTCCCGAATCTTTGCGAAAATGAGCGCTGACGGCCTTATCGAGGTGAACGGGCCTGATATCCGTCTTTGCGACCGGGAGGGATTGGCGATTCTGGCCGGTATGGACCTGGATGAGGCCTGAAAGAGCCGCTGCGAGGCCCTGCAGCTCCCGGAACGATCCGATGTCCCACCGGGGCTGCAGGAATCTGAAAACCCGATTTAGTCTGAAAGGCCCAGGGCGGATTTGAATTGGGTTGCGCCGATGCGGTTCATGAACCGGGCGGTCCGCTCCCGCTTCTTTCCGTTTTCCTTGTAGTACTCCAGGGCGCGCCTGACCAGCCCGATGGCGGCATCCCTGTCGAGATTTTCCGCCAGCAGATCGCCGATTCTTGGCTTGCCTCCCGAGTTGCCGCCGAAAATGACATGCCATCCTTTCTTCGTCCCGATGAGACCGACGTCGCGAACATAGCTTTCCCCGCAGCAGAATGGGCATCCGGAAACGCCGAACTTGACCTTGGCCGGCAGGTCGATGCCCACGTACATCTTTTCCAGCTCCAGAGCCATCCCCAGGGAATCCTGAACGCCGAACCTGCAGACGGCCGTTCCCGGACATGCCTGGGCATAGTGAACGCAGAGCTCCGTAGCCCGTCCGATGTCGGTCCCGAGGTCTTCCCAGATGTCGTCGATGACGTCGGCTTTCATGCCTACCAGGGCCAGGCGCTGGCCCGATGTGATCTTCACGATGGGGATCTCGTATTTCTGCACGACCCGCGCGAGAGCTTCCAGGGTTTCGCGGGGCACCAGGCCCACGGGGGTTCTGGGAACGATGGCGTAGGTTTCTCCGTCCCGTTGCAGGATAGCGCCTTTCGGTGTATCGGTCATGTAGTTTTCTCCTGTGATGTTAAAGCGGTAAAAATAATCCCGGGATCGACGCGACGGTCGACGGACATCGCTTTCATGGGTGAATTCCAAGCGGAAAGGACACATCCCTGCCGCTGGTTGCCAGCCGATTTCACCCTATGAGGGCAATCCTTTTAATAGCCACGCTTCGGCGCATGTCAAGGGGCCGCAGACGGTGACGACCGTCGATGTCCCGATGAATTCATTTCCTGCCGTCCCATGCGGCAGCCGGATCGCTGTCGGGTGAACATGGGTTACCGCTCGATTCTACCTGGATGGACGACGTTGGGTGCGGCCCGTTAAAATTCTTGACAAGTCTATACCGCCATGATAACGACATTATATGATTGAGCGCTCGTTCAATATAAAATCCGGGTCTCACACCGTTCGAACAAAACCCGGGCGGAGCGGGGCACGTCATTCATTTTTTTAGAGACGCGGGAGGAAACCCAACCATGAGTCACTTGAAGCACCTTTTTTCGCCGGTGGAGATCGGCGGCATGACCGCCAGAAACCGGCTTCTCATGCCGGCCATGAGCATCAATTTCGGGGTGGACGACAACGGGTACGTCCAGGACCAGCTGACCGAGTATTTCGTGGCCCGGGCCCGGGGCGGCGCCGGCATGATGCTGGTGGGCGGGGGCGGTGTTCACCCCACCGGTCTCGAGCTGCCCCAGCTCCCGGCCCTTTGGGACGACGGTTGCATCCCCGCCCTCAAGAAGATGACCGATCGGGTCAAGCCTTTCGGCGCGCTGTTCGGCATGCAGCTCATGCACGGCGGGCGCCAGTCCTACCACGACAAAAAGGTGGCCCCGTCGCCCATCCCCGCGCCGGCCGTGGTCAAGGGTACGCCCCGGGAGCTCACCATCCCCGACATCGAGGAGCTGGTCGCCGCCTTCGGCGACGCGGCGAGGCGGTGCAGGGAAGGCGGCTTCGACTTCGTGGAGATCCACGCCGGGCACGGATACCTCATCAACCAGTTCTATTCCCTCAATTCGAACAAGCGCACCGACAAATACGGCTGCGGGTCCTTCGAGAACCGGATCCGCTTTCTCATGGAGCTGTTCCGGGACATCAAGGCCAAGACCGGCGACGACTATCCCGTGGGGGTCCGGTTCAACGGCATGGACTACATCAAGGACGGCTGGACCCTCGAAGACGCCCTGAAGCTTGCGCCCATTCTGGAGCGGGAAGGCGCGG
>NZ_JBFXGG010000174.1:0-4543 GCF_050178255.1 Desulfococcus sp.
GAATCACGTCCCGGTCGATATCCCAACGGACACGCTTGGACACTTCGATGCACTTGGCATAACGATCCACATCGATCGGATAGGTTGACACATCCATCTCTTCACCTTCCTTTATTGACGGTTATGTAGGGTGAGCAGCAGCGACTCTTTTCAAGCCGCTGTCTTCAGTAGGACATGCTGAGTGAAACCGATCTTGAAACCGGCACGCGACGGTCGGGCCAACGTCACTCCCGTACAGCGATAGGAGACGGCATGACGACGAATGTTCAGGGGGAGAGTCTTTGCAGGAAAATCAACCGGAGGCGCTGTTCAATCTGGAAGCGGCCGTTTTATTTATGAAACGATACTTATTCTGGAAAACTAAATCTGATGGACTCGATTGTCAACACTCGGGCCGGGCAACTTTTATCTCCCGCCCCGACACATCACGGGAAGCGGCGTCAGGTATGGCCCCCCCATGCCGTAACCCCTCAGACCGGCCGAACACGAGGAAAGGCTCTCATTCAGGCCGGGGTTTCAGGATATAAACGTCCGCGTGGATGCCGTTTTCCCGGAGGATGGTCCGGGATCCGACGGCGGGGTATTGGGCAAGGGCATGCAGAATCGGCTCCACCACCTTGCCGGAGAGATAGATCATTTGATTGGCATCATCGGCCTTCCCGGTCATGACGGCAAGGGAGATGACCCACTTGATCAGATCGCCGGTCCTGGCGGCGGCTCGATCGAGCCGGAGGTAGGCGGCCTGGTTGTTGGGGTCGGTGAGGCTTTTGTCAACAGCGCCGAAGAAGGGTGAATCCGAAAGATTTTTGCCAACGGATTTTTGTGCCAGAAGGTCTTTGAGAAACCCTCGGCTGGAGGCTGTCACCAGAAAACCGTCCCGGATCGCATAGGCGGGGCTGATGTCTTCGCCGAAGGGAAGGGGTACGTAACGAATGAATCCGCCTTCGTCGGTCTCGGTCTTCATCGCCACCCCGAAATTGCGAACAACGGCTTCCATCAGTCGGTGGATAACCTCGGGCTGTCCAACCTCGGCCAGAAGGGCCAGTTCGGGAACAGGGAACATGGCGCCGATTCGGATGTCTTGAATGATGACGGCCACCTGGCGGCCGAAAGCGTTGACGGCATCCTCGAAGTCGACCCCGGTTATCGCCTCGAATTCATTCCGGAATTCCGCTTTCTCCTCTGCATCGAGACGCGAAAAATCCAGAACGGATGCCAGGACCTGATCCAGATTGTTTTGCCAACCGTAGTAAAGAACCGTTTCAGGCACCCAGGGAAGGGTACTGTTGGTTTCCGGCGGCCCCCCCAGCACCCGCGCCGCTTCCGGCGGCAGATCGGCAGGGTTGTATCGAATCCGCCATCGGTGATGGAGCACCTGTCCATTGTCGGTCATGACGGCGCCGATAACGGGTCCGGCCTGATTGAACCCCTTCCAGAGCTTCTCGGCTTCGGTCGTATCGGCATCACCGGTATTTTGACGGTTTGCCGCACCCAACCCTATATCCAAAACAGCATGGAGATCGACGTAGACAAAGCACCGGCTCGGGTCCGGCGCCGAAAGCTCCGTGCGCAGCGCGGCATAATCGTCGGACACGCTCAACGGCCGGAAAGCGTCCGCCTCCCGGTGCCCCAGGCAGCGGACAATAGGCTTCGGATCCATAGCCACCAGCCCCAGGCCGCGATGGACGGCGACGAAAAGGGGCCGGCCGTCTCCCGTATCGACCCTGTCCATACGAACACCCTCCGTGGTTTGGGGCGTTATGGTCACGTCCCCGGAGAACATCTTCCCGACCCACTGGATCATCTCGGCCGGCTTTTTCGGCTGCAGCACCATGACGGCGGATTCATGCCAGAGCCTTTCCGAAGGTACGCGCAGAGAAGCCGGATCCGGCCGCATGACGGCCATGACCGCAAGGTCCCCGAAAAGGATGTCGAACCAGGGGCTGTCGACGCTCGTCTTGAGCAGGGATTGAAGCCGGCTCACCTGTTCGATGTCTTCAGGGTCGGCGTTGAAGGCGCCCATGCACGCCGGCAGGTCGATTCCTGAAAAAGCCCGGCCCAGGGGACCTGCCCTGAACGTATCCACGCTTTCCTTCAGGTGGGTCGCCTCGATCATCACCAGGGTGTCCTCGGGCAACAGCTCCGCCGGCTGAATATCGGAAGCCGCTGGTCGATTCAAATACCAGACGACGCCACCTCCGGCAACAATACCGATCAGGACAATGACCACAATGGCTTTTCTCATTCAAACGCTCCATATGGGATTTTCAGGGGGATGGCACCTGAGGCGCAACAGGCATACGGCATCGACTGCCGCTCACGAAGGCATGGATAGACGGGCATCCGGGGACAGCACGATTTCAGTGGTTGTCGGGCTTGTTTTCCGTCTTGTTCGCTTCCTTGAGCCGATCTTCCCAATAGGCTCTGAACCCGGCCGCATATTTCCGGACCCAATCGAACACGGCTTCGTTGCCCAGGTCTCTCATCGCCTTTTCCGATTCAATCCACTTGTGCTTGAGGATCTCATCGACCTGCAGATGAAGGATCATTTCCCGACTCAATTGTTGCATATTGTTCATTGTGGTTTTCCGCCTGCAATTCTGGTGTCGTTTCGCTACACTTTTCCATCGGTTATATTAATGGGTTGCGGTTCCGATGTCAATGGCCGGGGAAAAAAATCATTGTGCATCGACGGGCAGCAGCCCCGGAATCCGTTTACATCGACGGCCGGCTATGCGTCCCCCTTTTTCTCCCGTTCCTCCAGCACACAGTATATCCCCCGGCCTTTCATCGCCGGCCTGAAGCAGAGGTTGTCCGACCGGCATGCCGCCATGGCGGTGTCTCCGGACCGCCAGCGCCGGATCAACTCCGGCTCGCGAATCAGCGGCCGGCTCATGGCAATGTAATCGGTCTGGGATGAGGCGACCAGTTGCTCTGCCGTCGCCAGGGACCGGATGCCGCCCACCAGAATCAGGGGCGTCCTGATATGGGCCTTGTAATCCCCGGCGGCATCCCGGTAAAAGACCTGCCGGTCGGGGGTGTCGAAGTTGCCGGGCCTGACCGGGGTGTATCTGCCCGAATAGCGGGTGCCGCCGCTGAGTTCGACGGCATCGATTCCTGCCTGTTCGAGCATCCGGCAAACCGCCGTCATGTCCTGTCGGCTGAAGCCGCCCTCGACAAAATCCTCCGAATTCAGCTTGATGAGCACCGGAAAGGTCTTGCCGACGGCTGCGCGAACGCGATCCAGGATCTCGAGCACGATGCGGGCGCGGTTTTCGATGTCGCCGCCGTAAAGGTCCTGACGCCGGTTGTAAAAGGGCGACAGAAACTGGCTGAGCAGGTATCCGTGGGCCGCATGGAGCTGAACCCCGTCAAACCCGGCCTTTTGCGCTCTTGCGGCTCCTGCGGCAAAATCGTCGACGACGGCGGCAATGTCCGCTTCGGTCATTTCCAGGCAGACGGGGAATTTTTCCCCCTGAAGCACCGAAGGCCCCATCGCCGGAAGTCCCGACAACTCAGCGGCGGCATGGATGCCGGCGTGAGCCAGCTGAACGACAATCCTGCCGTTTCGGGCGTGAACCGCCGAGGCCATCCGGGTAAGCCCCGGCAGCATGCCGTCGTCGTGAATTCCCATCTGTTTCGGTCCGGCCAGCCCTTCCCGGCTGACATAGGTATGGCCGGTGATGATCAGGCCGACGCCCCCGTCGGCCAGACGGGTCATCAGATCGATCAGGCGAGGGGTGCAGGCCCCGTCGTCATCGGCCATTCCCTCCCAGGTGGCCGAGCGCACAAAACGGTTTTCCAGGGTCAATGACCCCAGGCGTGTGGATTCAAAAAGCTCGGGCATGGCAGTTCCTTTCCATGATCGGTGACGGTCCCGGCCTCGATGCGCAGCGGGTCTTTCGGAAAGCATCGGTTTTGCGACACGGCCGGGGAAATCGTCTATTGGCTCAAATTTCGACTTTCATGATGTGATCGGATAGCGGTGTCGGCGTCTGGAAACTAGATTTCATTCTTTCCATGGGTATATCCCCCACGATTATCCTTCGTATTTTCGCGTTCCAACTCTTGCCGGTGTTTTCGTACCGCTCGCCCTTGTTCTTCATAGTTATCCCGATCTTCCCGGTCCATGTGATATTTTCGAGCGTCCTCCTGCTTTTCTTTCCAGTTTTTACGGACGTCACGCTCCTGCTCACGTTCATGTTTCCAGGCTTCACGCTCCTGCTCCTCATGATGCCTGCGATCTTCCCGGTCCATTTCCTCCTGATGTTTCTGCCATTCCTTGTGGCGGCCGTTTCCTTTGTCTCCCCGATCGGCAAATGCCTGCGAGGTCGTCAACAAAGAAAATCCAAATAAAATAATCAGTAGTGTCGCAACCCCATACATTGAAAAACCGTAATATCTTTCTCTCATATCTATGCCTCCAGATTGAACAGTCACAATAAGACAATTAGACGATGATTACCCATGAAAAGTTTACATCAAATCATTATGATGTGATCACCCACCACGCCTGTTTTCTTCAAAAATATCCACCGGCATT
>NZ_JBFXGG010000175.1:0-4536 GCF_050178255.1 Desulfococcus sp.
GTCGTGAAAAATGCGGGGCTGTAGGCCTTTTTACCGCCCAGCACCTCCGGCATGACCGTTCCGATCTGATCCGCGAAGGCGATTCCCCCCAATATGATGGGAACGAGCAATAATCCGAGGATCATTATCCGTTTCCGGTCTTTGACGATGGTATTGGATACCGCTATTTCCCAATCAGCGTGGGCTCTTGCGCCCATCATCATGAATCTGCCCCATTCTTTGAAGAATTTCATTTTGTTACAGTGCCTCCTGAATACTTTGGGTTTTGGGTTCCTGGAAGACGGTAGCCGCTCTTCCGGTTCTGCTCTCTATTGTCCTGCATTTTCAGAGTTGTTTTTCCCCCCCAGGATCTGTTTTTCGCGGTATACGTCCTGGAGTTTGTAGACCAACTCGTCAAAATTCATGGGTTTCATGAGATAGTCGAAGGCACCCAACTCCATTCCCGCAATGGCGGCTTCGATATTGGCATGTCCGGTGAGCATCACCACGCCGATGGACGGGTCGATCCGTTTGATTTCGGCCAGGGTTTCGATGCCGTCCATACCGGGCATCTGGACGTCCAGCACCACCAACTCGACGGGGTTCTTGCGGATGAAATCAAGGGCGTCGGGGCCGCTGGTGGAGGTCTGGACGTGGTAGTTACGCCGCTTCAGCCGCTTGACCATGGGCGCCAGAAACTCGACTTCGTCGTCCACCAACAGCAGGCTGATTTTATCCATGTATAGACTCCTTTCTGCTGCTTACGGCCTCCTGGATTTTTTGGAGGAGGTCCTGAATTTCATAAGGTTTCGGCAGGCATTCCACGGCACCGCAGTCGACGCCCAACTGGGCCTCTTCCACCGAACCGTGGCCGGTGATCATGAAGACGGGGATGTGCGGCTTCGTCTCCTTGACGACCTTCAAGACCTCGATGCCGTCCATAAATTCCATTTTGAGATCCAGGAGGATGACGTCAAAATCCTTTTTGAGAAATTCCTGGACGGCGTCTGAGCCGCTGAGACACGCCGTGACCCGGATCCCTCTTTTCTCCAGTCTTTTTGAGAGAACACTTACGAAATCCGCTTCATCATCCACCAGGAGCAATTCAATCGGTGCGGGGGATGGGTTTACCATGGCATTTCCCCTATTGCGCCCTGGTGCGCATCAGCTCTTGCATCCGTGCTTCGACAACTCTTTTTTCATGCTCCCGCTTCTTTTCGGCGGCACGATTGACCTTGCTCACCAGATCGCTCATTTCACAAGGCTTCAGGAGGTAATCGAAGGCACCTTTTTTCATGCCTTCGATGGCCGATGATACGGTGGCGTGGCCGGTGAGCATGATCACCTCCTTGAGGGGGAATTTGCGCTTGATTTCGGCCAGGGTTTCAATGCCGTCCATACCCGGCATCTTGACGTCCAGCACCACCACCTCCGTGGCGTTGCCGTTTTCTTCCAGCTTTTCCATGGCCTCCATGCCGGAGTGCGCGGTCTGAATTATGAAATGTCTCTTTTTGAGTCTTTTGGTGATGGTTTCTACAAAAGCGATCTCATCGTCCACCAGCAGCACGTTGATGTCGGGCGCCAATTCGTTCATCTTTTTTCTCTCCTTGATCCGGGTCCGGCGGGAAAAAGGGGCCGGACGATCTTTAATGCGTTAGGGTAACGGCTTTTCCGATCGCCGATGATGCTTCGGAAACGGTGCCGGGCCCTGAATCCTGATGGGGAATGAAGACCCGGAAATTGGTTCCGATACCGACGGAGCTGGCGACGGTGATCTTCCCGCCCATATTGTTCAGTATCCCGTAGCAGATGGACAGCCCCAGACCCGTTCCTTTTCCCACCGGCTTGGTCGTATAAAAGGGATCGAATATCTTCGCCAGGTCCGCCCGGGGGATTCCCGGCCCGTTGTCCTTGACCTCGATCACCGCCATGTCGTCCTCGCATCCGGTCATGATGACGATCTTGCCGCCCGTGGCCCTCAGTGCGTCCAGCGCATTGTTGATGAGGTTGAACAGAACCTGCTGAAGCTCTGTCTGGGATGCGTGAATATAGGGCATGTCCTCGGCGAATTTGGTTACGATGCGAACGTTGCTGTATTTTGCCTGGTGGGAGAAGAGGCCGACCACTTCCTCGACCATCGCGTTGATTTTGATGATCTGCTTCTGGGATTCGGATCGCCGGGCGAAGCTGAGAAGTTTGTGCGTGATGTCGCGGCATCGCAGCCCCTGTTTCTTGATTTGGCCGAGCGAGGTCTGGAATTCCTCCAGGTTTTCACTTTCCTGGAATTCTTCTTCTTCGAGGAGATCGCTGATCCACCCGGCCTCCTCCACCATAATGGCCACGGGGTTGTTGATTTCGTGGGCGATGCCTGCGGCCATCTCGCCCAGTGAAGCGAGGCGGTTGCTCTCGATCACCTGCTGGTTCATCATCTCTTTCTCGTTGTCGGCCTCGGCGATGCGTCCGACCGTGCGCCGGGAAACGATCATTGCCATGGTGATGATGGCGACGGCGCCCGCCGTGAAAACGATCAGGGCGATCCACCAGGTGCGATAGATTTCCGCGAAGGCGTCGCCCACGTCCTGCTGATAGATCAGCGCCCAGTGGCCGTTGTTGAGCAGGCCGGTGACGTAGAGGTTTCTCTTTTGGGTTTTTCGGCTCTCGAGAACGCTGATCCTGACCTTACTCTGGGCGTCGAAAGCCTGATTGATCAGTCCCCGGTAGAGTTCGCTGTCTTCGGATATGTCCAGGGAGGTGTCTGTCTGAAGTTCGTTTTTCCGGTTGATGATAAAGGCGGAACCGGTTTCGCCGATCCGGATGTTTCGCACAACACGGTTGAACGCCTGAAAATCGACAGTGGCCCGCAGAATGTAATGGTTGCCGTTCCATTCGTTCCTTGCGGCCACGATAAAATGCGGAAATCCTCTCAGCCCCATGAAAACGTCGCTGATGAAAAACTGCTCCCGCATTGCCTTCTGGAACCATTCCGCCGAAGCATAGTTGGCGTTCTCGAGCCGAAAAGGCCCTGCATAGGCCGTTTGATGGCCGTTGTGATCCACGACGCCGAGATCCGAAAACACTTCGCCGTACTCTTTTCTCAGGATCTCGAGTTTTTTCTGCAGGAAATCCTCATCGCTCAATTCCGGATAATTATAGCTTTCCGCCAGGAAATGAATGTTGTTCTCCCGCTCGGTCAGGAACATGTCGATATCATGGCGGTGCCGGTTGACGAGGGCTTCGAGATAGGAGCACACCTTCGAACTGTGGGCGGTTTGAAAATGGTAAAGGATAATGCCGCTGACAAAGATCAGCGGCATGAAGGATACCACCACCACCGTGGTGAATATTTTTCTCGTGAGAGTTTTGTAATATGTCTTGTCTTCCGCAGTGTTCGATGGCATGGGATGTCCGTGTTAAAGCGCTTGGTGACATTTCCTGGAATCATTTGCGTTCACGCACATAATTCAAAGCAATAACTGTGCCTGAAATATGAAGGTTTCGCGTCATTGATTAAAAAAAATAATAAAATCAAATGGATTAAAGATAGGAGTCTCCGCCGTCACGAAATGCGGCAGTTGAATTGACTACCTGTTCGTGTGCGGGTTGAGCGGAATAGATCCAAAAAGGGGGGGTGCAAATGATGCAGGTTTGGAAAAGGGGCATCCGGTGAGGAAAATCGGGGTAAAACGGGTGGGGAAAAACGTTCCGGTGGGGAAAATTTCCCCGAAGTCTAATCCTCCGGGAAGTTCGTCTCCCGGCCGGCGCGCTTGAGCTTTTGACGCAGGGTTTTCCGGTCGATTCCCAAAATCTCGGCCGCCCGGGTTTTATTGCCGCCGACTTCGGCAAGGACCCGCTCGATGTGCTCCAATTCCACCTCGGCCAGGGGGCGCGCCTGCCAGGTTTTCGTCGGAACATTGGCGCGCATGGCCGGGGGCAGGTCGATGACGTCGATCGTGTCGGCATCCACAACGACCACCAGGCGTTGAATCAGGTTTTCGAGTTCCCTGACATTTCCCGGCCAGCTGTAGTTCCGGATGGCCTGCAGGGCGTTGTCGGTAAATTCAGGAACGGATCGATGCATCTCTTTCGAGAATTTTGAAAGGAAATGATGAATCAGGCTCATGATGTCGTCCTGACGTTCCCTCAGGGGCGGTACGGGGATGTCGATCACGACCAGGCGGTAGAAGAGGTCTTCCCGGAAGAGGCCTTTTTGAACCAGGACTCTGAGATCCTGGTGGGTGGCGGCGATGACCCGCGTGTCCACCTTCCGGATACGGCTGGATCCCACCACGTGGATCTCCTTGTTCTGGAGCACCCGGAGTAGTTTTCCCTGCAAGTTGGGGCTGGCGTCGCCGATTTCATCCAGGAATATCGTCCCCCCGTCGGCAACCTGGAAAAAACCGGTTCGGGACTCCTTGGCGCCGGTAAAGGCCCCTTTGACATGCCCGAACAGTTCACTTTCAATGAGGGTGTCGGGGATGGCGGTGCAGTTGACGGAGACAAAGGGCGCCGAGGCCCGGTCGCTGCCGTAGTGGATGGCCCGGGCGACGAGCTCCTTTC
>NZ_JBFXGG010000176.1:0-4522 GCF_050178255.1 Desulfococcus sp.
CGTGGGAAGAAACCCTGAGACCGTCGACATTTCCGATGCCGTAGACGAAGAATTTGAGAGGGCGTCTTGCCGTCACCTGAGAGTCGAGCTGCCGAAGGGAGCCCGCCGCGGCATTCCTTGAATTGGCGAACACAGGGAGCCCTTCTGCCGCGCGTTCGGTATTGAGCTGTTGAAAACCCCCGACATCGATGAAAACTTCTCCGCGCACTTCGATTCGTCGAGGGATGTCCCCCGAGCTCCGATCTGAAAGGATCAACGGGAGGGATCGGATGGTTCGAGCGTTTTCGGTGATCACCTCGCCGGTGATCCCGTCACCCCGGGTCGAAGCCATGACCAGTCTGCTGTCTTCATAAACCAGCTCGACGGCTACACCATCCATTTTGGGTTCGGTGACGTAGAGAACTTCGTCCGGAATGTCCAGCAGGCGTTTGACCCGGGCGTCGAATTCAATCACGTCCGCATCGTTGAAGGCATTGTCGAGGCTCAGCATGGGGACGGAGTGGCGCACCGTGGTGAATTTGGAGAGGGGTGGCGCGCCTACCCGCGCGGTGGGCGAGCCGGGATCCGCCAATGCCGGATAGGCTGTCTCCAGGTCGATGAGCTCCTGCATCATCCGGTCGAATTCGGCATCGGATATCTCCGGATCATCCAGAACATGGTACCGGTGGTTGTGGTAGTGGATGGCCTGCCTGAGCGCTTCGGCCCGACGGACAACGGATTCTGGAACATTCGGGACTACAGGGGATTCTGGCATAGGTCTTTCATCGCCTCGATGAGCGTTTGGCGGCTTTCGCGGAACCGGTCGAGCTTGAAGCCGGGCTTCCAGGAAAGGGTCGTCAGTTCGTCGGAAACCACGAGGACGGCCCCAATCTGAACGCCTCGGTAGCGTCCTGCGGTGAAGAGGGCCGAGAGTTCCATTTCCACTGCCAGAGCGTTTCTGGCCTGAAATTCGATCACTTTTTCGGGCGTTTCCCGGTAAATGGCGTCGGTGGACCAGACCAATCCCTCCAGAAAATCGCAGCCCCGGCCCGTCAGAACGGTCTTGATTCTTCGGTTCAGTGTTTCTGACGGACGGGCGGTGTCCAGGAGCGATGCGTCGTATCCCAGTGAGGTTCCTTCGTCGATGATGGCTCCGGTGGGGACGATGATGTCGCCGATGGTCGCTTTTGGAGAAATGGCGCCGCACCATCCCATAAAACAGATCTTCCGGGCGCCCCAGGCGATCAAAGGCTCCAGGAGCATGACCGCGTAAGGGGCGCCGACCACCGGACCGATGACGGCATACCGCGCATCGGCGTCCAGGAACAGGCGGCTCATCAATAAGCGGCTCGGGTGCTCCGCGGCGGGAAGGATGCGAACCAGACGCTCGAAGTCGGGTCCGCTGCTGATCATCATCGCAAGCGGGCCGAGTTTTGGGGACTTTCGTCCGACGATCGGGCGGACAATGGCGGTCTTCGAGTTCTTCAAAGGCGCTTCAGACGGGTCCGGAAAGGTTTGACAGTTCATCCTTGATTTCGTCGATGGTGTCATAGAACCAAAGAATATCTTCGATGGAAAGGCGGCCGGCCTTGACCGGCGCCCGTTCCGTTCCGTCTTTTTTTGTCAGGATCCGAGGACCGATCTGTACCTTGGGTTCCCCATCTCCATATTGGTTGATGGTTACGATCAAACCGGTTTCTTCACATTTCCATTTCTTCAGAACTTTGTCTTTCGAGGGATCAAAAGCCATAACAACTCCTCAATACGGTGTTTGTTTCATGTGCTCAACTTTCGACTTTCGTAGGCCGTATCCTCCCGGCACCGCTTTCCGGTCACCATCATGAAAGTCGAAAGTTGAGTCATGTGGATATTTTGGAAAAATCGGCGAATCGTTCAAACATCTTTGCAATCTTTCGGAGCAGGGCAAGGCGGTTGTTGCGGCGCCCGATATGATCCGTCATCACCATAACGCCGTCGAAAAAGGCGTCCACCGGGTTCTTGAGGGATGCAATATCGAGGAGCGCCTCCTCGAAGCGGCCTTCCGACAACCGACGTTGAACACGGTCGTTTACGGTCTTGAAGGCGGAGAAAAGCCCGGATTCGCTATCGTGTTCGAACAGGCTTTCGTCCACTCCGGAAAGATCGGCTCCCTCGGCGTCGCTTTTTTTGATGATGTTCACAACCCGCTTGAAAGCCGCCGCCAGAAGATCGAAGTCGGTTTCGGCCTTGAGTTTCTCGAGAGCCGCAACGCGTTTCCAGACATGGGGAATATGATCGATGGAGATGTCGGTCACCGATGCGATAACGTCCCTGGAATAACCGTCCTCTTCAAGGATGTGTGCCATACGCCCCTTCAGGAATCCGTAGACCGCGCCGGCGGTCTCTTCGGCAGGCCGCGTACTCACGTCGGCGAAGGCGGCTACACTTCGATCAATCAGTGCTTCCAGGGAAAACGAGAAGTCGTAGGCGTTCATGATCTGCAGGATCCCTATGCCTTGACGTCTTAAAGCGTAGGGGTCGGAGGCGCCGGTGGGGGCCAACCCGATGCTGAAGCACCCGCAGATGGAATCGATCTTGTCGGCGACGGCGAGCGTCGCACCGGTCGGTGAAGAGGGTAGGGGCCCCCCGGAGTATGTGGGACGATAGTGTTCTTCAATAGCCGTCGCCACCGCATCCGGCTCTCCGGCGAGCGTGGCGTAGATGCGTCCCATGATGCCTTGGAGTTTGGGGAATTCGATCACTACCTGGCTGACCAGGTCTGCTTTGCATAGCCGGGCTGCCCGGGAAACGTCCGCCTTGAGGTCGCCATCAAGGACAGTGGTGTCGGCGATGAATTCGGCCAGTTGCTGAACGCGCCGGCATTTGTCGTAAACGGAACCCAATTGGGCCTGAAAAAGAACCTTTTTCAGCTTCTCGACCCATTTCTCCATGGGAGTGGCCGTATCCCCTTTGAAGAAGAAATTTGCGTCGGAAAGTCGGGCTCGGATGACGCGTTCGTGGCCGGTGGTTACCAACGCCATATCCCGCGCTCGAGTATTGTTGACAACGATAAAACAGGGCAGGAGTTTCCGTTGATCATCCACCACTGCAAAATATTTTTGATGTTCTCGCATGGCGGTGATGAGTACCTCGTCCGGAACCTCCAGAAAGCGGTCGTCGAATCTGCCGACCGAAACCACCGGAAACTCGATGAGATTCTTGACCGTATCAATCAGTTCCGCATCCGGGAGAATGACGCCGCCCAACGCCTTGGCCGTCCGGGAAATTTCCTCTGCGACGTGTTTTCGGCGCTCGTCAAGATCCGCTATCACGTCCGCGCGTCTCAACGCATCGATATATTCGCCGGGATGATTGATCCGGATCTTGCCGGGGTGCATGAAACGATGTCCACAGGTTTGGTTTCCGCTTTGTACGTCTCCGTAAACAAAGGGGATGACATCATTGCCGAGAAGGGCGAGGATCCACCTGACGGGACGGGCGAAGGTCACGTTCAGTTCACCCCATTTCATGCTTTTGGGGAAGGGTATCGCTGCTATGACGTCCGGTAGTATGCCGGACAGAATTTCCCGGGTAGGGCGGATCGTCTCGATCTTATCGGCGCAGAGATAACTCCCTTTGTCCGTTTCCTTGATGCGGAGGTCGTCAATGGAAACCCCGGCTTTTTCGGCGAATTTGACGGCGGCCATGGTCGGCTTCCCGGCATCGTCGAAGCCGATCTTCCGCGGGGGGCCGGTCAGTTCCGTCACGAGAGGTGTCTGAGCGGCCGCCACATCGACGATTTCAACGGCAAGTCTTCTCGGGGTGCCGTAAACGATTGCGGCGCCGTGTGTGATGCGGGCATGGGTCAGCTGCCCCGTCATCAATGCGGAAAAGGCCTGCAAGGCGGGCTCGATATAGCCGGCCGGGAGTTCTTCCGTTCCGATTTCAATTAATAACGTATCCATTTTTATCCCTTTTGCAGTAACGGGAAACCCATCTCTTCCCGTTGTTTCAGGTATGCTTTGGCACAGGCCCGGGTCAGATTTCGTATTCTCGCGATGTATCCGGTCCTTTCGGTCACGCTGATGGCACCGCGGGCATCCAGCAGGTTGAAGGTATGAGAGCATTTCAGACAGTATTCGTAAGCGGGAAGTACCAGGGATTGTTGAATGATGCGCTCGGCTTCGGCCTCGTAAGCATTGAAAAACCTGAAGAGCATGTCAACGTCGGCCACCTCGAAATTGTAGGTCGATTGCTCTACCTCCTGCTGGTGATGGACGCGACCGTAAGTGATTCGGTCATTCCATTTCAGATCGTAAACATTGTCCACCCCTTGTAGATACATGGCGATGCGCTCGAGACCATACGTCAGTTCCACCGGAATGGGATGAAGCTCGATGCTGCCGCAAAGCTGAAAATAAGTGAACTGAGTGATTTCCATACCGTCCAGCCAGACCTCCCATCCCAGGCCGGACGCACCCAGGGTAGGGGATTCCCAGTCATCTTCCACGAACCGGATATCGTGCTCCAGGTAGTCGATACCCAGGCGCTTCAGACTTTCCAG
>NZ_JBFXGG010000177.1:0-4399 GCF_050178255.1 Desulfococcus sp.
GTCGCGCTGCCAGAGGCCGTTGCCGACGCCGGAAAGACGGCGAACGTCGTTCTGGTGGACTGCCTGACCTTGTGGACCACAAATCTGTTGCTGACCCCGGAGACATCCGATCGGATCGACCGATATGTCCGGGATCTGACGGATGCTCTCGATGATGCGTCCTGCCCTCTCATTCTGGTCTCCAACGAGGTGGGCGCCGGCATCGTCCCGGAAAATCCTCTGGCTCGGCGATTCCGTGACGTCATGGGAATCGTGAACCAACGCGTCGCGGCCTGCGCGGACGAGGTTGTCTGGACGGTGGCGGGCATCCCCGTGATCATCAAAAAAGCGGAATCCGCCATGCCTTGAGAAATCCCGACCCCGGATTGCGCCCTATCGGAGCGACACCCATACCCGGCATCCCAGAACCAAAGACTTTCAATGATCGGAAAAGGAATCCCTGAACGGAAGATGAAAAACCTCATATCCGCCATCCAATTCATCACACGGCTCCCCGTCGGGAGGCCCGGAACCTTCGAACCCGTCGGCATGATCCCGTTCTTTCCGATAGTGGGCCTTCTCATCGGGGCACTCCTGGCCGCCTTTGATCACGCCGCCTCACAGCTCTGGTCCCGAAACATGACCGCGATCCTGGACGGCGTATTCCTGATCTGGATCACCGGCGCCTTCCACATCGACGGCCTGGGCGACACGGCCGACGGGCTCTACGGCAACCGCCCCCGGGACAAAGCCCTCCGGATCATGAAAGACAGCCGCATCGGCGCCATGGCCCTCGTCACCGTGATCTCGGCCCTGGCGGTCAAATGGGGCGCCATTGCCGACCTGGATCGCCACAGGGCACTCTTCCTTCTCATTATCCCTGCCTATGCCCGAGGCAGCATGTTGTTCGGTTTTCGGTTCCTGTCCTATGGCAGGCCGGATGGGGGTACCGGTCATGCCCTGTTCCGGAAACCGCTCACCTTTGGAGATTTCTGGGGCCTGTCCATCCCCATCGGACTCTCGGCTCTTGCCGGTTTCCAGGGGCTTGCGGTGACGGTTGTTTTCATCGCGGTGGTCGTCGCCGTCCTGCAATTCTACCGGCGACGCATGGGCTGCATTACGGGAGACATGCTGGGCGCCATGACGGAAATTATGGAGGCGGCGCTCTTTGCAGCGGCCGCGGCGGGAGGTGCGTTATGATCAACGGGCACGGCGGAAACATCTACCAGCTGGCGACGGAGTTGGGTTGCCGGCCCTCGGATATCGCCGACATGAGCAGCAACGTCAATCCCTTCGGCCCGCCCCCGGGCCTGACAGACCACCTGCGGGAGCGCCTCCAGGTCATCACCGCCCTGCCGGAGGCGGCAGCGGAATCCGCCGTCCGGGCTTTTGCCGCCCGGTTCGGCATCCAATCCGCGCGGGTCGTGCCCGGCAACGGCACCACCCAGCTGATCCACACCCTCCCCCTGGCCCTCAAAAGCCGACGGGTCATGATCGCGGCCCCCACCTATGCCGATTATGCCGACGCCTGCAGGATGCACGAGGTCTCCTTCGGCCATGTCGTCGCCGATGCCTCACGGCGGTTCGCACCCGACATGGGGGCGCTTTCCGATGCCGCCCGTCGGGCAGACACGATGTTCATCTGCAACCCCAACAACCCCACCGGTAGCCTGATACCGGGAGACGAGATCGTCGACCTGTGCCGGCGGCATCCCGCCGTCCGGTTCGTCATCGACGAGTCCTACCTTCCCTTCGCGACCGGGGGCGAAGCCCATAGCCTCATTCGTTCCGATCTTCCCAATGTCATGGTGCTCCACTCCATGTCCAAAATCTTTCGCGTCCCCGGCCTGAGAATCGGTTTTCTGGCGGCTCCCCCCGATGTCGCGGAAAGCATGAAGCGGTATTACCTGCCCTGGAGCGTCAACAGCCTGGCCCACCTGGCCGTGACATACCTGATGGCGCGTCGGGACGAGATCGACCCCTTCATCGAAAAAAGCCGGCAACTTCTGGATCGGGAGCGTCGGGAGATGACGGATCGGCTCGGGCGACACCGGAACATAGAGGTGTTTCCCAGCTGCACGTCGTTCCTGCTCGCGCGCCTCTCGGAAGGCCGCACGGCGGAAGCGGTTTGCAGCGCCCTTGCCCGGGAGCGGATCCTCATCCGGAACTGCGGCAACTTCGAGGGGCTTTCGGAACGGTTCATCCGCATCTCTCTCAAGACGCCGGAGATCAACCGGTTGCTGGTGGAAAAACTGATCCCCCTGCTCTGATCCCTTGTCCCGCCGCAGACGAAGACCGGCAGGCCCGGGAGCGTCAGGAGGAGACGGGCGCCGGCCGCCCCGCGTGTGTCATGTAAACACCGCCGATGACGAGGACCGCCCCCACGAGAAGAGACAAGGTCGCGGGTTCGCCCAGGATAAAAAAGGCCAGAATGATGGCGCTGACCGGCACGAAGTTGATAAACAGACCGGCCCGGGTGGGCCCGATGGCCTTGATCCCCTCATAGTACCAGATAAAGCCGATTACGGTGCCGAAGACGCCCAGGTAGATCACGTTGAACCAGACAACCGCGGTGTATTCCGGGAGATGGCGGGTCACCCCCTCGAAATAGGCGGGAACGAAGAGGGCCGCGGCACCCACGGCGGCGGAGTAAGTCACCGATACGAGGGGCGTCACGCCGGAGAGGATCATTTTGCCGATGATGGAAAAGGCGACCCAGCTCAATACGCAGCCCAGGATATAGACCTCGCCCAGGCCGAGGCCTGCCGTCAGGAGCGCCGCGGGATTTCCCCGGGAGACCACGATCATGGCGCCGGCGACCGAAAGGAGGATGCCGATCACCTTGAGGGGGGACAATCGTTCCCTGAAAAACATGGCCGCGCATATCGTAATGAATATGGGGTTCAACGCGATGATGAGGGCTGCGCGACCGGCGCTGATGAGCTCGAGCCCCTTGAAGAAAAAAATGTTATAGGAGAAGACGCCGGTCATTCCCAGCAGGAACAGCGGCAGAATCTGGCGCCGCTCCACCATGGGCAGCCGCCCCTCAATCCGCCAGGTCAGCAGGAGGAGAACGATGGCGGCCACGGTAAAGCGAAGAAAAGCGACGGAGCAGGGAGAGATGCGGCCGGAAAGCATCCGACCGGCCACAAAGGTTCCTCCCCAGAAAAACGCCGTCAACAGCAGCTTCAGATAAATTTTGAACATGAATCGGTATCCCCGGGTGAGGCGCCGCCGGTGTTCGGCGGGGATGCTTTCGGCGTATCAGGGCCGGGTTGGTGCGCCCTTTCCTCGTCTAGGCCGTAAGGTCCCGGCCGCAGTGCTTGCAGACGACAGCGCGCTTCTTTATGATTTCGGCGCAAAAAGGGCATTCACGGGTGAAGTGGTGTTCATGGATTTTGTCGATGGCCGCCGTCACGCGCTTCTGAAGAACAGCGTTCCCGAATTTCCGGTTTCTCAGGGGTTCGACGGCATCGATGCCGGCCAGGTCTCCGATGACCGCGGCCGCACTCATCCGGACACGCATCGGCTCCACGGCGTCCAGCAGGATACCCAGGATCGTCTCCCCGTCCCCCGCGGCGGCACAGTCGTCGATGCGGGCAAGGCCCCTCTCGATCTGGACCTCGATCTCCTTCTGCCTTTCCAGGGCCGCCTCGTCGATAATCTGACCGCGACCGCCCTGGGGACCGTAGACGGACATGCACTCATAAGTCTCGGTTCCCGGATAACAGATGCAGCGATAGGAGGCCGTCCGACCGTAATTTTCGCGGATGTTGTCCCATCCCTCGACATAGAGCCGGCACGCGTCGTTGAAGCAGACGAACATGTAGGGGGAACCCCATCCCAGACCGTCGTCGATAAGGATTTCCGGTGCCTCCCACAGGCTCATCTCCTGATGACAGTATTTGCAGAGAGGCCGTTTCTGGCGGATCACCCGCTCGAAAACTTCCTCCTTGGTTTCAAAGGCCATTGGCGTATTTCCTCCGTTTCATAATCGGGTCTCCGCCTGAAATCGGCCTTTGATGTGCGTAGCGCCGAGATCGGATTTTTGCGGAACCGTCAGATCTATTGATTGCCGAAGCCGTTATGCGCTCCGCAGTCGGGGCATTGCCAGGTGATGCCGTTGCAGGACATCCCCCATACGTTTTCGGCCATGCACGACTGGCATATGGCGAAACCGCATCGGCATTGCCAATTGAACGCGGCGTTCCCGCCGCAACAATGGCAGGCGACATCGCGAAAAAGCCTTCGCCGCGCCCTAAACGATGATGTTCTTTTTGAAGAGGTTTTCATGATCCGTCTTGATGCATCGGTTCATGACCACGTCGATCCCCGCTGCCGTCAACACCTTCGCCGCTCGATGATTTTCGATGCCCAGTTGCATCCAGAAGACCCTGGGGCGGAGGCGAATGATCTCGGG
>NZ_JBFXGG010000178.1:0-4223 GCF_050178255.1 Desulfococcus sp.
GCCTGATGACCAGTGGTGGCGGCTTTATCCGGGGTACTAAACCTTGAATTCACGAGCTACCCGCGTTGCGGAGCAGCTGTTGAGAAAAAAGCCGCTGCCTGGGGATCGAGCTAAAGCCGAGGTTTTTATCTGATGGAGGAGTGTCCAATTCAAGTCGTGCACGGCAGTTCAGGACGCTGCTCGTCGATTGGAAATTATGGTTTTTGAAAAACCGGTAACAGAAAACTAAAAAAGGGCTTACAGCCTAAGCCGTAAACCCTTGTTTTTTGGTGGTAGGCACGATTGGATTTGAACCAACGACCCCTACCGTGTCAAGGTAGTGCTCTCCCCCTGAGCTACGTGCCTCCATGAAGGTGATGGGTTAGCTACCAAGTCTCCCGGCATTTGTCAAGAAAAGATTTCAGCTGTCGGCCAATTTATTTGGGCACCAGGTCGATGTGCAGCGCTTTTTCAGACACGCTCCGGATCTCGACGGTGAACAGTTCGAAGGTCTGGCCGGACAGGCGGTCCATCAGAGTCTGGGTGTCTCCTTCAAAATGAAGCGCGATGACGGCCTCGTCCGCCCTGATTTCCAGGATCTGCAGGTTTCGGACACCCGGCAGATCCCGCAGCACCTGGCGAAAACGAACAAAATTCCCCAGGTTTCGGGTCCCCGTAACCGTTACGGTCAGGCCTTCGGAGGAACGGGCCATGTCCTGCCAGGCGGAAGCGATGGCCGGAATCAGTTGTTTTGCGGCCTGAAGGCCTGCGGCGGTCAGGGCATCCTCGCTCCCATCGATTTCGTTGGGATGCTGTCGAACCGCCGTCTCGAAGCCGGATGCGATCTCCCGGTCGTTTTCGGCCTGTACGGCCCGAACCGAGATGGTGGCGTTGTAGGCGGGATCCCCACCCGCTCCGGTATCCGAGACGGCATAGACGATGGCCTTTCCGACGATGACCACGTCTGCCCCCATGATCCGCCCGATTTCAGAGGCGTCCCGGTTGCTGAGATCCGGTTGAAAGATGACGGCGGCCTTGACGGGAACATCGGGGGGAGTGGTGCCGTGCTCAAGGACGACAAATCCGGCCTCCCGGGCTTTCCGCGCGATGGCGGCCTCCACGAGGCTGGTGACCGGGGCGCTGCTTTCGTCCCACCAGAACCGAGGGGCGACGTCATTGATGCTCTGCTCAGAGAGGAGAAAAAGAATTCTGGGGCGTTCGATGGCGTCAACAGATCCTGGTGCGGGGCTCTCACCGGAGGCCGTATCGGTTCCGGCTGCCGGTTGAAATTTCCCCAGGCTCGACTTGAGCTGGTCCATTGAGACCGTGACCTGCATCATGATCCGATAGTATCCTCCCGACGATGCCTCGCCAAGGATTTTGTAATTCTCGATAAAGGCTTCCGTGCCGGGGGTGACCGTTGCGCTGTAGATCTTGAATTCCCTGGCGATCGCTTCGGGTGAAAAGATCGCCATCGCCCCCTGGTCCACGGCGGCGGCGAGGGCGGCCGCAATGGCCTCCGCCTTGGCCGATGCGATGTTGCCGTCCTGGATCGGTCGTGTGGCGATGATGGTGACGACGTTCGCGGGGTCCTCCTGAGGTTGGGATGTTTCGGCGTTTGCGACGGGGGCGGCCAGGACGGCCAAAACGATTGGGAGCAGGGCGAATAAGTTCCGCACGAAGAGAGTGAGAGGCACACGCATGGTCGTCATAACCTCCATTGAAATGATGATGGGTGTCTTTTGACCGGATCGTTTCCGGATCAATGCTTTCGGCTGAGGGCGTAATCGGCGATGTCCTCGAGCGTGCTCCGATCGGACGAATCCGCAAAGATTGAAAGCGCCGTTTTGGCCGCGGTCACATGGAACTCGGCTTCCGCCTTCGTGTCTTCGATGCCGCCCAGGGACACCAGCAGGCGGACCAGAGTGTTGAAATCGTCGACCGAGAAATTCTCGTCTGTGATGATCCGGGCCATTGTCTCCCGGTCCCGTTCACCCGCGGCCGACAGCGCCCGAATGACGGGAAGGGTGAGTTTGCCCTCCCGCAGGTCTGCACCGACGGCCTTGCCCAGAACAGCGGTATCCGCGGTGTAGTCCAGAAGATCGTCCGCCATCTGGAAGGCGATGCCCAGATGGTATCCGTAGGCGCCCAAAGCCGAAGCGCGGTCTTTGGCCGCACCGGATATGAGTGCCCCCACCCGGCAGGCCCCCTCCATGAGCACTGCGGTCTTCCGTCGGATGATCTCCAGGTATTCGGCTTCCGTCAGATCCAGGTTTTTCTTCCGGGTCAGCTGGTGGATCTCTCCCTGGGACATGTTTTCGGTGATGCCCGCGATGACTTTGATGACATCGGTCATGCCGGTTTCCGAGGCGATGGTCAGGGATCGGGCCAGCAGGAAATCCCCGACGAGAACGGCCACCTCGTTTCCCCAGACCGAGTGGGCGGCCGCGCGGCCTCTGCGGAGGCCCGCGCCGTCCACGAGATCGTCGTGGAGCAGGGTGGCCGTATGGAGGTATTCGAATATTGTCGAGAAGAAGATTTCCCGGCCGCCGTCGTATCCGCAGAGCCTGGCGGAGAGGACCATGAGCAGTGGTCGGAGCCGCTTTCCGCCGCTGAAGAGGATGTGGCCGGCCACGTCGGATACGATGGGGAGGTGGGCGTCCAGATTTTTCCGGAGCGCGGCTTCAATGGCGATTACGTCCTCCTGAACGCGGGACATGATCCGCTGTTTCAAATCGTTGCTCATCGGGCTTCTCCCACCAGGTCGTATTCGAGGGTGTCGATGATCGTCACCGGGGCGAAGCGGCCGAGGGGAAGCTCCCGGCCCTTCACATAGACCAGTCCGTCCACCTCTGGGGCTTGAAAAGCGGTGCGGCCCAGAAAGAGATCCGCCTCCGGCGATTCCTCGATCAGGACATCGAGGGTGCGGTCGAGATAGGCTGCGTTTTTCTCAGTCGAGATATCGCGCTGGCGCGACATGAGCCGGTCATGGCGCTTTCGGGCCGTTTTTCGGGAGACATGGGCATCCAAACGGTGGGATGGCAGGTCGTCGGCGTCGGAATAGGTGAACACGCCGAGGTGGTCGAAGCGGACCGTTTCCACAAAAGATTGAAGCGTCTTGAAATCCTGGTCGGTTTCCCCGGGAAAGCCCACGATGACGGTGGTGCGAAGCGACGCTTGGGGGGCGAACTCCCGGATGCGTTCGAAGAGATGGAAAAGGTCCGCCTGGGTGTGACGCCGCCCCATTCTCCGGAGCACCCGGTCGCTGGCGTGCTGGATCGGGAGGTCGAAGTAGGGGCAGATGTTGGGGCGTTCGGCCATGGTGCGGATGATGTCGTCGTCGATGCTTTCGGGGTGGCCGTAAAGGACGCGGATCCAGATGTCGTCGTCGATGTCCGAAAGGCGGCGGAGCAACCCGCCAAGACCCATGCCTCCGGTCAGATCGTGGCCATAGGCCGTGGAATCCTGGGCCACCAGCACGAGTTCCCGGGTGCCCGCCGCGACGAGGCGGCGGGCTTCGGCGACGATCTCGCCGGCCGGCCGGCTTTTCTGGCGTCCCCTGAGCCTGGGGATGATGCAGTAGGTGCAGGAGCGGCTGCACCCTTCCGCGATCTTGATGTAGGCTGAGTGGGGCAATGTCTGCACCCGGGGAGCGTCGGGGTTGGAGACGGGGATGGCATCCGGATCCGGCAGGATGCAGCGTTCCCCTTCCAGATTGCCTATGACGCTTTCAACAGCCGTTACGATCTGGTTGAAGGCCCCGGTGCCCAGGAAGAGATCGACCTCGGACAGTTCCCGGCCGATGGCCTCCCGGTAGCGCTCGGGAAGACAGCCGGTGACGATGAGGGCGCGGCAGGCCCCCTCCGTCTTGTAACGGGCCAGCTCGAGGATGGTGTCGATGGATTCATCCGCTGCCGATTCGATAAAGCTGCAGGTGTTGACGATGATGACGTCGGCGTCGTCGGGACCCTCGACGATGCGCCAGCCGGCCTCCCGGAGCCGTCCCAGCATGTGCTCGCTGTCCACCAGGTTCCTGGCGCACCCGAGGCTGACCAGGTGAAGGTTCATATCTGGGCTTTCAATTTCTTGACGGCTTCCGTGATCGCCGGAACCACCTCGAAGAGGTCCCCGACGATGCCGTAGTCCGCCTTGGCGAAGATGGGCGCATCCTCATCCTTGTTGATCGCCACGATCACCTTGGATGAGGACATGCCCGCCAGATGCTGGATGGCCCCGGAGATGCC
>NZ_JBFXGG010000179.1:0-4099 GCF_050178255.1 Desulfococcus sp.
CAGTTTTTTTTGATCGTCGCGATCATGGAAGATGAAGGGCTGCTCCCCAGCGAGCTTGCCGAGAAAACCGCCCAGGACCGACCGACGATCACCGGTCTTCTCGATCGCATGGAAAAAGTCGGATGGGTCGAACGGAAAGCGGATCCGAAGGACCGCCGCTCGTTGCGGATCTATCTGGGTCCTCGCGGGAACGAATTGAGACAACCGCTGTTGAAGCTCTTCGAGGAAACCAATCAAAAATTCATTGATCGCTTCTCTGAAAAGGAATGGCGTCTGATGCAGTCTTTCCTGGTCAGGCTGGAACAATAAACCTGATCGGCGATGCACCCTGCGACAGACCGGGATGAAAGGAGAATTATCATGAACAGGTCTTGGCCGATACAACTGACCGACCATGTGACCGTTTTCGGAAACGAGGATTTTCGACATTATCTGGTCGGTGAATATCAGGATATGCTGATCGAGTGCGGCGTTACGGCCAGTGCCGCCCGGTTTGCAGAGCAGTTGTCGGACGCCGGCCGGGATGCGCCTGACAAGCTGCTGGTGATGCATGCCCACTTCGATCACGTCTGCGGCATTCCCGAGTTGAAGCGCCGTTTTCCCAATGCCGAAGTCCTGGCTTCGTCTGCGGCCGCCAGGGTTCTGGACAACCCGAAAGTGATCGCCGGCTTTTTCGATCAGGACCGGAAGGTCGCGGGGTATCCGGAAACCGGGGCTTCCGGAGCGAATGCCGGCTGCTCGGAGCGGATTGCGGTGGATCGCATCGTCAACGGCGGTGATCGCATCGCGCTGAAAGGCGGCGAACATCTGGAACTGATCGCCGCACCGGGCCACAGCCCCTGCGGCCTGGCCGCCTGGTTCGAAAAAGACCGCGTGCTTTTCGTCTCGGATGCGCTCGGGTTTCAGATTTCCGACGACATGATCTTTCCGGTTTTTTTTCACGCTTACCAGGCATATATCGAGACCATCGAACGGCTGGGGAAATACCCGGCCGAGGTCCTGGCATTTCCCCACGAGCGGATCTGGCGGGGAAAAGACGTGAAAGCCGTTTTTGAACGGGCGTTGTTCGCAGCCCGAAATGTCCGCGAGGAGATCGTGTCGGCGGCGGATGAGGGGCGGGACCTCTCCGGGCTCAAGGCGGTGCTCTTCGACCGGTTCTACCGCGGAAAGCTGCAAATCTACACCCCGGAGAACATTCGGCTCTGCGTGGATCTGCTGGTCCGGAGAAGCCTTCAAGACCGGTGAGGTGTCCGTGCAGTCCGGGCCGCTGATCCGCCGCGGCGCTTGAGCGGCACTGAAACTCATTGCTGAAGGGGCGCGGGCGGTTTTTTCCCTTCAGGATTTTCAGGTTCTCCTGTTTTCGCACACCTTGATTATTATATCGGATAGTTATATAGATTCTTCCAGGCTGACATTTTTCTTGCTGGAGTCATGCTCTGGGTTTTCGTCAAAGACGGGGCAATACGGCACGGACTCGCCGTGCGAACTTTAATACAACTGCTTAGCTCAAGGTGGCAGATGGATAAGACTGAAGACTGAAAGGACTCGAACACGCCATTCACCACAGACGCAACTCTTCAGTCGTCAGCCTTTCAGAGAAGGATTCAAAAATGATGTTCGATCCGCATATTCTCCTGACAGGGGTCGTTGTTTTTCTGGCCAGGATCTGTGATGTTTCCATCGGTACCGTGCGAACCATCGTCACGGTTCAGGGGCGGACGGGTATCGCTTTTACCCTGGCGATTTTTGAAATCACCATATGGGTGACCGTCGCCGGCACGGTGATCAACCAGATCGGGGACAAGCCGCTCCTGGTAATCTTTTACGCCTTCGGATACGCCACCGGCAACGTCGTCGGCATCATTGTGGAGCGTAAACTGGCCTTCGGAACGACGATTCTCAGAATCATCACTCCCAACGCGGGGATGGCCATTGCGTCGCATCTGAGGGATAAAGGCCAACCCGTCACCCTGTTCAAAGGTGAAGGCATGTACGGGCCGGTCGATGTGCTTTATATTGCCTGCCGGCGCCAGGATCTGAAGTGGATCCTGCCCGAGGTGCAGCGCATGGACCCTGAATTGTTCTATGTCATCGAGAAAGTCCGCGACATCAGCAAGGTGCTGAGGCCGGCATCTTCCTTGGTTGGGGGATGGCGGTCGGTCGGCAAGCGCAAATAGACATATCAAAAAACGGCACCGGCTGGGTTTTCGCCGGACAACGCCATGATTAGTATATAGTTTATGCAAGCGGATGACAGCCTGATACGCGTCCTGGCGGCGGCCTTCCGGGAACCGGGTGAAACATTCTTCGCCGTTATAGGTCGATTCAGATTCCATCCACCTGGTAGCGCAGCTTCCTTTCAGAGTTCCTGTCTTCGGGCACACATCCTGCTTCTGTATGTCTCACAACCAGCCGATGCTGAAATCAGCGTTGGATACGACGGCCTTTCATGCCTGCTCCGGCATCGGTTGGACAAGGATAAAGGAGGTACCCCATGAACAGAGCCATCCGGATCAACGAACAACGTCATGCCCGCCGGCGCGACGCCTTCATAGAGGCGCTGGTGGGCGCGGCTAACGGATATTTTAAAATCTACTCCATCTATCTGGGCCACCGTTTAGGACTGTACAGGGGGCTGGCGGACCTCGAGGCCCTGACCTCCGGTGAACTGGCGGCCCGCACCGGCACCCACGAGCGGTATGTCCGCGAATGGCTGGAACAGCAGGCCGTGGCCGGCATCCTGGAAGTGGCGGACGAAACGGCGCCCACCCTTGAGCGACGGTATCGGCTGCCTTCCGGCCACGCCGAGGTCCTCATCGACCGCGAGAGCGTCAACTACCTGGCCCCGCTGGCCCAGGCCGCCGTGGGGGTGGCGCGTCCTCTCGAGGCCCTCGAGGCTGCTTTTCGAAGCGGTGGCGGCGTACCCTTTGCCGAATACGGTGAAGAGCTCCGCCGGGGCGTGGGCGAGCTGAACCGTCCCCTGTTTCTGTACCAGCTGGGCAGGGAATACCTCCCGTCCATCCCCGACATCCACCGGCGGCTCCTGGCTGATCCGCCTGCGCGGGTGGCGGATATGGGCTGCGGCACCGGCTGGTCCGCCATCGGCATGGCGCAATCCTACCCCGGGATCCACGTGGACGGCTTCGACGTGGATGCGGCGTCCATCACCGACGCCCGCGACAACGCCCGAAATGCCGGCCTGGACCACCGGGTGCGCTTCGAGGTGCGCGACGCCGGCGATCCTGACCTGACCGGTGCGTACGACCTGGTGACGGCATTCGAATGCGTCCACGACATGTCCGACCCCGTGGCCGGCCTGACCACCATGCGCCGGTTGGCCGGCTCTCGCGGCAGCGTCATCGTCATGGACGAGCGCACCGGCGAGCGATTTACCACGGCCGACAACCCGATCGAGCAGTTTTTGTACGGATTCAGCGTTATGGGATGCCTGCCGTCGGCAATGGCGGAGCAGCCCTCGGCCGCCACGGGAACGCTCATGCGGCCCGATACCTTGCGGCAGTACGCCCGTCAGGCCGGCTTCCGGGACATCGAAATTCTCCCCGTCGAAAACGACTTTTTCCGCTTCTATCGACTGAATGTGTGAGAAGCCGATTGACATCGACACTGTGCATCCGATCGGAGACGGGACCCGCATCCCTCGGCGGGGGTTGGGTTGTCGAATAGGCTCTGGCGATTGCATTGTTCTGTGCATGCCGCGTCGAGGACGATTTTACCGGCGGGGTTCGAATGGCGGTCAATCACAGCGGCGACAGCGACAGCACCGGCGCCATAACCGACAACATTCTGGGTTACTTGCTGGGGCGGCATGTCATTCCACCAACTTTCAGAAATCCCTTGGAGCTGAGGGCGGTTATCGAAAGACTGGCGGTCGATCTTTTTATAAAATTTCGCTCTGATGACCAGTGGTGGCGGCTTTATCCGGGGTATTGACTCTGAGATTTCCAGCAAATAACAACGTCAAAACAATGCCCTAATGGCTGCTGGGGCTTCGTTTTTCTTTTCCGTTGTTCGACACATCCTCTTTTGATATAGTACGTTATCTTTCCCCAGCATTACGGTGCCGACGGCGCCAACACAT
>NZ_JBFXGG010000180.1:0-1476 GCF_050178255.1 Desulfococcus sp.
CGCCCTTGGTTTTGTCCTCAATCTGATCGAGCTGCTTGTATAGATTCTTGAAATCCTTTTTGCTGCCATAGCCGAGAGCTTGGGCGAATTCCAACTCCGTACGGGCATCTTTTAAAAGATCGGCAAGACGCTCGTTTTCCTCTTTGCTCCGATCACCTTTTTCCGCAAGCGTTTCCGCTTCTTTGAGGTACTTCTCAGCAGTTGTAACCGGCAATGGAATAATGGTGTCGGTGACGACCAGCGTATTCAGTGCGAGCTGGAGTTCTTTTTTCGCCTCATCCATTTTCTCTTCATCGATTAATTTGGCGGCCCTTTTGATCGCATCGGGGTAGGTCGCCAGAGGAATATTGGTCACGCTGATAACGGTCTCGCTCGCCAAATTTCGAATCAATCGGCGGGCTTGCTGCACACGGCCGTCATCCAGCGCATCTTCGATCTCGTCGCGCAATGCTTTCACCGCCTTGATATCGGCCAGGATATCGTAAGTGACCACATTGACGTCGGAAGGCGCCAATGCAAGTTCGGGTTCGCGGCCGAGTATGATCGTCAGCTTGCCGGAGGCCCGCTCCAAAGCGGCAAGCGCCTCTTTTGTTTTTTTCTCGTCCAGCGCTTTCAGCGCATTCTTTGTTTCACGGATAGCGGTAGTGGCTTCTTCGAAAAGCGCTTTTCGTTTTTCCGCTGTCTGGTCCTGCTGAACCTTTTCCACTTCTTTGCCCGCAGCCGCCGTATCTTTTGTGTCCGCTGCAAACGATGGTGAGGCAAAGACCACCATCAGTACCAACGCTACGGTCATGATAAGGGATGCAATACTCAATCGTTTCTTCATTTTATTCACCTCCGTTATTCTTCCAGTTCCTTTTTCAGGCGCCGGTCGATATCGACCATGCGGGCCTCGTCCTGGGCGATCTCGAGAACCATGTCCTTGATTTCCAGCTTCTCGGTGACTTCATCCAGCCGGTCCTTGGAAACTTTTTCGAACACGGCGTTCCCCAGTTCGGCCAGGCGCCGGGTCACCTGGGTTTCCAGCCGGGCTTTTTCGCGTCTTAAGCGGGTAAGCTCGATGCCTTCACCCGCCTTCTCGGTAATCGTGTGAACCGCCGACATGGCGGCATCAAAGCCGGCTTCCATGCCCCTTTGGATTCTGTCCCAGAGCTTGATCTTGTTTTCTTCCATAATTACCTCCTTGATTGATGATCCATCGTCATCTGTTCGCTTCCCCGATCCTCAATGAAATACCAAACGAGGTTCAATCGTTCCTCAATGCCGGAAAGCAATTTCTCAAGTAACTAAAGGAGACCCGGTTCTGTTAAAACCGGGTCTCCGATTGAAAGAAATTTAACCGGCCTTGACCGCTATTTGGCGCGGCACGGCTTTTTGGGCCTTGGGCAGGGTCAGTCGGAGCACCCCGTCCTCCAGTTTGGCATCGATTTTGTCCTGGTCGATGGCATCGGACAGGGTAAACTGACGGTAATATTT
>NZ_JBFXGG010000180.1:1576-3991 GCF_050178255.1 Desulfococcus sp.
TCCTCGGCTTTGATGCCGGGAAGCTCCGCGCGGACATAGTATTTGTCCTTGTCTTCGGTGATGTTGATCGCCGGGAATACCTTCGGCATCATGAGTCGCGCGCCCGGTCGGCCGTACATTGCATTGGTCAGCAAATCCATCCGGCGGGTCATGTCTACAAAGTCCGCAAACGGATTGCGCCAGCCCATGGACGGTAAACCGAATACATTTCTTGTCAGCATGATTCTTTCCTCCCTTTCGTTTAGTGCCTTTGTTAAGCTCATTGTTGGCCATGAAACATTAAGCGCTTTTTACCTCGATTTGTTTCACATCCGATTTCGGCAGCGCCTTTCTCGGCATGGTCACGGTCAACACGCCTTTTTTAAAGGTGGCGTTGACCTTGTCCTGATCCGCGTCCTCGGGAAGGGAAAGCACCCGCTGGAACGAACCGTAGGAGCGCTCCATCCGGTAGTAGTTCTTTTCCTTCTCTTCCTTTTCCTGTTTCTTTTCGCCGCTGATGGTCAGGGTGTCGTTGACGATCTCCAGCTTGACATCCTTTTCATCCACGCCGGGTATCTCAACGGTAATGGTGTACTCCTTCTCGTTAGCGCCAAGATCCAGGGTGGGCTTCAGGATGCCGTCGGCCAGTCGCGGAAACAGGGGCTGATCGAACCCGAACGGGGAGAGCCCGAAACCGCGGAAGGCCTGATCGAAAAGCCGGTCGATCTCATGATGAAACTGCTGCAGCGGATGAGCCGGCACACCGCCTTGTTCCTTGGCGTTTTCGCGTTTCACCGGCACCATTTTACCGGCATCCTCTTCTTCCTTCTTGAACCAATTCCAGGGAACCCATTTTTTGATGTCCATTGTTTGCCTCCTTTGTCTGTTGGTTTTGAAAATGACATTACTTTTAATGTTTTGCGTAAAAAGTAATGTCGCCAATCAGCATGTCAAGTCCTGTTGCTGATATTAGTCAAAAAAATTAACCGATTGAAAAAATAACAGGTTGCTCTTGTCAAAGCAGCGGGCTCAACAAGTGCGCCGTTGCATTCACCAGCCGTGTTCCAGGCGGTAGCTGGTTGAAATCATCGGCCGTCATCTCGTCGGCGTCTGCCAGCAGCCTGTCAAACCAGGCTGTAAGATCACGGTTTAAACCGGTATCACGCACAAAAGTGCTTAACTCGAAATTGAGCCGGAAACTACGAATGTCGAGGTTCGCGCTGCCGATGAGCACGCCGTCGTCATCAAACAGCATGGCCTTGGCGTGCGACATGCCGCGGTACTCGTAAATATGCACACCGCTTTGGAGCAATTCAGGGTAATAAGCACACGAGGCGCGCCGGACCAGAGGGTGATTGTTGCGCGCCGGCAGAATCAATCGCACATCCACACCCCTGTAAACGGCCGTGCGAAGCGCTAAAAGCAGGGCTTCATCCGGCACGAAGTAGGGGGTGGCGATCCATAGCCGCCACCGGCACTGGGTAACCGCCAGAAACACCATTTCCCGCGTCGTGTTGAATGCCTGATCCGGTCCGCTGACGATGGTTTCGCATATGGCACCTCCCTGATCAGCGGCGGGCATGCGCGGTTGGCTAAAAAAATAGCGACTGCTCGCAAGTTCTTCGCCGGTTGTGAAATACCAGTCGTCTATAAACACTTCTTGCAATTGATTGACCCCAGGACCGCTGATGACAATACCGAGGTCCTGCCAATCCACGAATTCCTCGCCGACATTAACGCCGCCGGTATAGGCTTTGCGGCCGTCGGCAACAATGAGCTTGCGGTGGTTCCGGAAGTTCAGGGTCGGCGTGGCGGACGCCAGCCGCATCGGCATGAAGCGCGCTACCTGGCCGCCGCATCGGATCAGTTCGGCAAAAAATCCCGATGGCAAACCAAGCGATCCCACGGCATCGTACATGACGCGCACCTGCACCCCTGATCGTGCCTTTTCAATCAACAGGTCGCGCAAGGTGCGGCCGACACGGTCATCGCGCCAGATATAGAAAAGCAGATGCAGATGATGCTCCGCTTCCCGGACCATCTCCATCCATGCCTGCTGGACTTCCGCCACACCGGTTAACAGGCTGACCCGGTTGCCCGGCGTAGCGGGAAAGACGCAATCGGTCATTTCCTGTGGCAGATGGGGTGCCAAAAGCGATGCAGTCCGTTGACGTGTTGAATACTCCGCTTTGGAATCCAGCATGTCACGCCGGGTTTCCGACAACGATCTCACCGTTGACCGGGAGCTGCCCCGCCGCCTGCGGACGCGGCCGCGCAGGTGAACCCGACCGAAAAGCCACCAGGCAGCCAAGGCCAGGGCCGGCAGGGCGAACAGCGCCAGAATCCAACTGACCGCTGCGATCGGCCTTCCGGCACGTTGCAGCAGCACGCTGGGCACGGTGAGCAGGGCGCCGACCCACGACAACGTCCACAAGA
>NZ_JBFXGG010000181.1:0-3872 GCF_050178255.1 Desulfococcus sp.
TCCGCGGCGATTATGCGGCACTAAAACTCACCGCTGAAGGGGCGCGGACCGTAACCTCCCGGCACCTCTATCCGGTTACCATCATGAAAGCCGAAAGTTGAATTTCATGACGATAACCGGATAGAGGCACCTGCCTATGAAAGTCGAAAGCTGAGTCATAAATTGATTTTCAATCGGTTTCCCGCATTACGGTGAAAGGACTTTTTGCGGAGCCGTCGAGGATACGCTATGAGAATTCTGCTGGTGGAGGACGACCGGAAGATCGCCGACTTCATCGTGAAAGGGTTGAAGGCGGCCGGATATGCCGTCGATCATGCCGCCGACGGGGAGGAGGGGCTGCACCTGGCGCTTTCCGAACCTTACGACGCCGCCGTCATCGACATCATGCTGCCCGGGCGGAGCGGGCTTTCCATCGTGGAGACGATGCGCCGGGAAAAGGTCCGCACGCCGGTGATCTTTCTGAGCGCCCGGGGGGAGATCGACGACCGGGTCAAAGGGCTCGAGATCGGGGCGGACGACTATCTCACCAAGCCGTTCTCCTTTTCGGAGCTCCTGGCCCGGGTTCAAGCCCTGATCCGCCGGGCCGGGGAGGTGTCGGAACCCATGCGCCTCGTGGTGGGCGGCCTCTCCCTCGACCTGGTGACGCGCCGGGTGGTGCGGGACGATCAGAAGATCGAGCTCCAGCCCCTCGAGTTTTCCCTCCTGGAATACCTGATGCGAAACGCCGGCCGGGTGGTGTCCAAGACCATGATCATGGAACACGTGTGGGACTATAATTTCGATCCCAGGACCAACGTGGTGGAGGCCCGCATCTGCCGGCTGAGGGACAAGGTCGACAAGGATTTCGACCGCAAGCTGATCCACACGGTGAGAGGCGTCGGGTATGTGCTCAAGGAATTGGATTAGCCGGCCCCGCACCCTGGCGTTCCGGCTGACCCTGTGGTACGGGACCATCGTCATTCTCCTCTCGGGCGTGGCCTTTCTACTGTCCTACCTCATGGTGACACGCCTCCTGGAGGAGCGATCGGACCAGGAGCTGCTGAACCAGGTGAGCACCTTCGAGTCCATCTTCAAGGCCAAGGGGATCGACGCCGTCAAGCGGGTGATGATCCTGGAGGCCCAGGCGGCCGGAGAGCGCAAGATCTTTTTCAGGCTGCTCTATATGGACGGCTCGGCCTTCTCGTCGTCCAACATGTCCTACTGGGAGAACATCGCCGTGGCCAGGGACGCCATCCGCCGGTTGATCGAAGGCCGGCCGCATGTGTTCGACACCCTTGTGGACCCCAATGTGGGATACCGGGTGCGGATCCTGTACCGGGTGATCGGTCCGGGCGTCATTCTACAGCTGGGCCAGCCCATGGAGCACGCCGGCCGGTTTATCGAAGCCTCCCGGAAGATCCTCGTGGGGACCCTCGTGACCTTGTCGGCGCTGTCGATCCTGATCGGCTGGTTCATGGCCAAAAAGGCCCTTGGCGGGGTGGGGGAGGTCACCCGAACCGCCCGGGAGATCACCGGCGGCGACCTGGGGCGGCGGGTGCCGGTGAAGCGATGGGGGGACGAGATCGAACGCCTTGCCGTCACTTTCAATGAAATGCTGGATCGTATCGAGGGCCTGGTCGTCGGCATCCGGGAGATGAGCGACAACATCGCCCATGACCTGAAGAGCCCCGTCACCCGGATCCGGGGCATGGCCGAGGTGACGTTGACCACCGCGGGCGACGACCCCGGGGCCATAGCGCAATACCAGGGGATGGCGGCGGGCGTGATCGAGGAGTGCGACGGTCTCCTGGACATGATCAACACCATGCTCATGATTTCCAAGACCGAAGCGCGCGCGGCGGTTATCGAACGGACTGCCGTGGACGTGGGCGCCCTGGTCCGGCGGGCCTGCGAGCTGTACGAGCCCCTCGCCGAGGACAAGGGCGTGACGCTGACCCGCCGGACGCCCGAGGGGTGTATCGTTATCGGGGATCCGCGCCTTCTCCAGCGGGCCGTCGGGAACCTCCTCGACAACGCCGTCAAGTATACGCCGGAAGGGGGCTTCGTGAACGTGTTCGTCGTGGGGCTGGATCCCAGCCGGCTGGAGGTGGTGATCGAGGATACGGGCATCGGCATCCATGCCTCGGACCTGCCCCACATCTTCGAACGGTTTTACCGGTGCGACCCCAGCCGAAGCCTCTCGGGAACAGGCCTGGGGTTGAGCCTGGTGAGGAGCGTGGCCGCGGCCCACGGCGGCGACGTGCGGGTCGAGAGCGCCCCGGGCGTCGGCAGCGTTTTTTCCCTGGCGCTTTCCGTCAGCGAGGAACCGGGGCGGAAAACATGACCATTTGGTAATCTTCTCATCATCTTGAGGCAACCTCTCCGCCGTATTATACTTTCCGTTAAAAGCCTTTTATCGTCAATTCAACATAAAATCAGGAGGAAACCATCATGAAATGGATGCGGCACAACAGATATCTTTCGATACTGACCCTCTGGATCGCGGCAATCTTTCTGACGACGGGCATCGCCGTGGACGTTGAGGCCGCCGAGAGCGACGGCACCCTCATGGTGCCCATGAACATCAGCAAGCTTGCCGAAAAGGTGCGGCCGGCCGTCGTGAACATCCGGACGGTCAAAACCATGAGCGGCGGCGGGCGGGTGTTCCGGCATTTTTACGGCAACCCCTTCGGCGGCCGGGACAACCCGTTCAAGGATCTCTTTCCCCAGCTTCCCGACGAGAGTCCACACGATTTCAAGCAGCAGAGCCTCGGCTCCGGCTTCATCATCGACACGGAAGGGTATATCGTGACCAACAACCATGTCGTCGACGGCGCGGATGAGATCAAGGTTCGCCTCTCCAATGAAAAGGAGTTCGACGCCGAGGTGATCGGTCGGGATCCCAACACCGACCTGGCCTTGATCCGTATCGCCCCCAACAAGGATCTCGTCGCGCTTGAGACCGGGGATTCGGACAGCCTGCGGGTGGGCGACTGGGTGTTGGCCATCGGCAGCCCCTTCGGCCTCGAGCAGACCGTCACCGCCGGGATCGTCAGCGCCAAGGGCCGGGTCATCGGCGCAGGCCCCTATGACGATTTCATTCAGACCGACGCCTCCATCAACCCCGGCAACAGCGGCGGCCCCCTCCTGGACATGAACGGGCGGGTGGTCGGCATCAACACGGCCATCATCGCCAGCGGCCAGGGGATCGGCTTCGCCATCCCCGTCAACATGGCCATGAACATCGTCGGCCAGTTGAAAAAGAGCGGCGAGGTGACCCGGGGCTGGCTCGGGGTCGGCATCCAGGACCTGACCGACGAGCTCAAGGAATACTACAAGATCGACCAGGAGAGCGGCGTCCTGATTTCCCAGATTTACGAGGGGGATCCGGCGGATAAGGGCGGCATCAAGGTCGGCGACGTCGTCATCGCGGTGGACGGGAACCCGGTCAAGTCGAGCCGTGAGCTGTCGGCCCAGATCGCCAACCTCCCCGTGGGCAAAAAAACGTCCATCACCCTGATCCGGGAAGGAAAGGAAAAGACGGTGGAGGTCACCCTGGGCAAACGGGACAACGAGATTCAGCGTGTGGGCTCGGACCGCCGGAACAACGGAGACCTGGGCCTCGAACTCAGAACCCTCGACCCCGAAACAGCCCAGCGGTTCGGCTTTGAAAGCGATGCCAAAGGCGTTCTGGTCACTGATGTGGCCTCGGGCGGCAAAGCCGAAAACGCCGGCGTGCGCCAGGGCGATCTCATCATCGAGATCAACCGGGAGCCGGTGTCCTCCATCGCCGAATTCCAGAGCCTGATGGGCAAGATCAAGAAAGGCGAAGCGATCCGGTTCCTGATGAAAAGACCCCGGGGCGGCTTCGTGGTCGCCAACATGACCAAATA
>NZ_JBFXGG010000182.1:0-3832 GCF_050178255.1 Desulfococcus sp.
CGTTGTCCAGGATCACCATGATCATGTCCGCCTGGTTGTGAATGGCATTGACCAGCCCCGGCATGGCGGCATGGAAAAAGGTCGAGTCTCCGCAAACCGCGATGATCGGCTGTTCCAGGCCGAAGCGTTGGAGTTTGCCGAACCCGGAGGCCATGCCCACGCCTGAGCCCATGGCGGCGACGGTTTTCACGGCCCGGAAGCCGCAATCCGCCACCCCCAGGGTGTAACACCCGATATCGCCGCAAATGAAACCGCGCCGGTTGTCGAGTTTAAGCGCTTCGTGGAGCAGCCAGAATGACGCGCGGTGGGGGCAGCCCGGGCAGAAGGTCATCGCCCGGTCCGGCACGCCGCCCTCGAGCGCGGCCGAAATCCGTTGGCGATAGTCGACCATACTGTCATCGGTCGGAAGGTCCAAGAGGGTGGAAAGGGCCGTCATGACAACGTCGGGGTTCAGTTCGTCCACCGAGGGGATCGTTTTGTCCGCGCGCCCGTGAAAGCGTGTCGGTCCGACGGTCTCGGACAGGTCGACAAACAGCGCCTTGAGATTGTCTTCCAAAAAGGGCGTGCCCTCCTCCACGATCAAGACGCGATCCGTGGCGGCCAGGTATTTTTCCATCAGCCGTGGTGGCAGGGGCCAGGTCGTGCCGAGTTTCAGGAGCCCCACCCGCGCCTCGAGCCCCAGAAGGGCAATGGCCTCGCGGCAGTAAAAAGTGGCGGCCGAACTGGTGATGATGGTCAGTTCCGGCCGGTCCGGTCCGGTGTAGGTGTTGAAGGGGCTCTTCTCGAAGCACGCGATTGCTTTTTCCAGGCCCGCCTGCTGGCGCAGACGCTGGGTCGGTGCCGTGCCAGGCAGCGTCATGACCGGGCCGGTCATTTGATCGAAAAACCCGCCGTGATATTGGAATTCAGCCCGCACCGCCGTTTCCGGAAGATCGCCGACGATTACGTTGCCCGAGGCATGGGACATGCGTGTGACGCTACGCAGCATCACGACATTGCGGATGGTTTCGGAAAGCTCGAAGGCCCATTGGGTCATCTCCTTGGCTTCCTGGATGTCGCCCGGCTCGATCAGGGGAAACTCCATCATCTTGCTGTAGGGCCGGGAATCCCCCTCGTTGGTGCTCGACAAGGAGCCGGGATCCTCACAGGTCACCAAGACCAGCCCGGCGCGGGACCCGTATTCCGCCAGGTGAAGCAGAAAATCGGAGGCCACGTTCACGCCGACTTGTTTCATCGTACACAGGGCGCGAAGTCCCGAATAGGAGCCGGAAGCGGCCACCTCCAGGGATACTTTTTCGTTGGTGGACCACTCCACGTAAAGCCCCATCTCATCGGCCACGTCGCCCAGGACCTTGGGGATTTCCGAAGACGGTGTCCCCGGATAGGCGGCAACGACCTTGACACCGGCCTCCAGCGCACCCCGGGCAATGGCCTCGTTGCCCATCATCAGAACGCGTTCGTTCTTGTTTTTTTTATCGGTAATGATTGACATGGTAACTCCTCTGGCAAATCAGCACGTGTTGGAAACCCCCTGTCCAAGGCATAACGGTGGTCAGCGGACATGACCGCCCCGGGTCAGGAAGCCAGGGCCTTCTTCGTTTCGAACAGACGGTTTAGATTCGACTGGCCGTTGCGCTTTTTACCCATGGCGGCGGATTTGAGTTTGGCCAGGTTCTCCGGGGGAACGTCCTTGAATTCCAGGATACCCTTTTCCCGGGCAAGGTTCAGCAGTTGTTCCCCGGCCGTCGTTCTGACGATCACCTGGTTCCAGTGCCGGTCCACGTCCCAGCCCTCCGGGCTTCTCGCCGAGCCGACCGAGATATCGGCGAATTCGGCGGTCATGTCCGTGCAGTAGGCACAACAGTCGCGGACGCAGCCATTGACCTGATCAATGGGGATCTCGACCCTGCCGGCGTCCGTCTCCACCTGCATGCAGGCATGACTGGAGGGCGGGATGTCCATGGCGCGGATTGTTTCGCCCTTGACCGCCGTGAGCACCATTTCCCGCAGTTTCCGCCAATCCAGGGTCCAACCGCAGAACAGGCCGATCACCAGCTTGAGACGGGCCACCCGGGCGGCATCCGCGTCGGCCGGATCGCTGCGCATTTTCGCCAGGGCCAGGGCCTGACAGGGCGTGGCCACGACCCCCAACGGCCCCTGCCCTTCAGCCGACGCGCGATTGAACTCGGCGACCGCCGGCGCATTGCCGAATTTGCTGCCCGCCGCCGCCAGGATGTCGGCCCGACTGAATGCCGTCGTGCTTTTGGGCAGCATGGGCCCTTCCTCCTGCGCCACGATCCACCCGTCGATGAGCCCCTGTTCCAAGGCCAAACAGGTGAGAGCCGTCACCGTGCCGCCGTGCTGGGCCCGGGATCGGATTTCCGCATCGGTCGCCCGGGTCATGTAAAGCCCCCTGAAGGCTCCCAGCTCGGGGGTGATGTGCGACGTATCGAAAAGCGCCTGGTTCAGGTGCTCCAGATCCGTTTCCATGCGGGGACAGTAGCGTCGGCAGCGGCCGTCCTCGCGGTCGCAGTCAAACAGCATGACCGTGGCCCCCCGATGGGTCCTGAGGTAAGGGCAGAGCCCCACACAGGCGCCGCATCCGGTGCAGAGCCCGGTATCGATAACAGAAGATGAGACATGTGACTGGTGGATGGTTGGTTTCCCCGTCATGGTAATCCTTTGTCCTTTCCAGGCGTTTCAAATCGCATTTGTTTCCGAATTCATGGGATAGGCTGGCCGGGCACCCATTTTTGGATGTCTACACCGGGTTCTTCGAAAGCGTCTCCATGATCTGCCCCCATCCCCGGCAGCGTTTGATATTTGCATCTGCCGCACCCTTCTTATTCCACGGCCGATCCAATAGAAAGACGGGAATGTTCAGGTGATTGGAAATAAAGACCGCCGTATCCAAAGAATCTTCCACGGCAAACGAAAAATGCATCTTCTTGATATCTTCCAATGACAAGGTCTCCGCATCGCCGTATCCATCGCCCTGGCGGGCGTATTTATTGACGAAATAGATATGGTCATAGGGTATGCGATAGGTTGACAGCCACGCTTCCGAAGCTGTTTTTGTAAATCGGGGACGCCCCGTAACGATCTCTATGGCATAGCCCATTTCAGCTATCATCGATAAGGCTTCAGAGGCGTTGTGAACGGGATCGTTTTGAAGAATTTTTTCATCGCTGTGGGCGATATCCAAAATTCTGCCGACTTTGTCATTCGAAATATTCATGCACGTGCTAAGGTCGAAATGCGTAAGATTATCATAACTTATTTTTTTCCCATATTGTTCAAACAAAATTTCAAGCAAAGATTCCGCCGTCGAACACAAGACGTCGTCAAAATCGATGTAAACGGTTTTCCTATCATCTTCCATCATCATATGATTCACCCGCATTCCATCAATAAAGAAAGGACACTCAGACGTTTCGGCGCATCATGCGCTTGACCGTGTAGACCATCACCTCATCGCCGGCCTGGTTGTTCACCCGATGGCGGAAGGTGACGATGCCCCGGTCCGGCTTTTTCGTTGCACGGGTGGCGGCCACTTCGATCTCCACCGTTAGGGTGTCGCCGATGAAAACCGGTTTGCGTACCTCCAGCTCCACGCCGAGAAACGCCATGCCGCTGTGCAGGAGACCCGACAGGATGGTCAGGCCCTCGGCCACGGAAAAGGTCAACGCGCCGGGGACGATGGGCTTCTCGTAAGGCGTGTCGGTTTTTACAAAGTCGCGGTCCATGAAAAGGGGTTCGAAAAATCCGTAACTGGTGGCGAAATTGACATGATCCGCTTCGGTCACCGTCCGGCGGGCCGTGGTGTAGGTCT
>NZ_JBFXGG010000183.1:0-3815 GCF_050178255.1 Desulfococcus sp.
TTAAACATGAGGAGTTAAAGATGGAATTCGAGTTGAACCGGGAACAGAAAGGCATCCAGCAGGCGGTTAGAGATTTCGTCAAAGGCGAATTCAAAAAAGATGTCATCGCCGAGCTTGAAGAAACCCATGCTTATCCCCGAAACATCTGGAAAAAAGCCGCGGATCTGGGTTTCATCGGCATTCATTTTCCCGAAAAATATTCAGGCCAGGGACTCGGCGTCCTCGAAAACATCATCGTCGCCGAGGAATTCTGCAAGGGCGATTCTTCAGTGGGCGCCTGTCTTCTCTTGGCAGGCTTTGCCTCTGAAATCATTCTCCATTTCGGCAGCGATGCCCAGAAAGCGGCCTGGCTGCCCAAAGTCGCCGAAGGCGAGGTGCTTTCCTGCGGGGCGTTTACAGAGCCGGATCACGGTTCGGACATCACGGCCATGACGACCACCGCAGTCCGGGACGGCAACGAATGGGTCATCAACGGCACCAAGGTCTTTATCACCAACGGCGGCCCCCTGGCGGGCTTCTACTCCGTGCTCTGCCAGACCAGCCCCGATGCGGTCCCCTCCCACCGCGGCATGAGCCTGATCCTTGTGGAAGCCGACCGCGCGGGTGTTTCCACCCACAGCGTCGGCCACAAGATGGGCATCCGTATGATGGATACGGCCGAGGTAAATTTCAAGGATGTCCGGGTTCCGGCCGAAAATCTGATTGGTCAGGAAAACCGGGGTTTTTATCAGGTTCTTGAATTTTTTGATGAAAGCCGGATTCTCATCGCAGCCCAGGGGCTGGGAACGGCCCAGGGCGCATTCGACCGGGCACTCTCGTACATTAAATCCCGTGAGCAGTTCGGCCGGAAGATCGCCGGATTCCAGGTCAATCAGCACAAAATCGCCGACATGGCCACCAAGATCGAACAGGCCCGCCTGCTGACCTACAAAGCCGCCTGGAATTTCGATCAGGGCCGCATCGACCCCAAGCTCACCTCCATGGCCAAAATGGCCGCCGGCCGATGTGCGGTGGAGGTCTGTGACGAGGCTATTCAACTCCTCGGCGGATACGGCTACATGCTGGAATACGAAGTGGAGCGGTACGCACGGGACGCCAAGATCTGCGAGATCTACGAAGGTACCAGGGAAATTCAGAAGAATACCATTGCCGGCACTATTCTTGGCAAGATGAAATAGGCGTTCCCGGAGAAAAGCCGCCCCCCAATGCAACCCCATGGATATGCTCCGGTAATCCCGGAGCATAATGGAGATTTTCGATCAAGATGGAAAAACCTTTGACCCCAATCGGAACGTTTAAAACCCTGCTGAACCCGTTTCAGTCCACCGCTACCCAAAAGGACAAAGTCGTGACTGCCGAGGAGGCCGTCCGCATGATCCGGGACAACGACACCGTAGCGTTCGGCGGCTTTGCCGGTGTGGGCGCGTGCGAGGAAATCGCCGCCGCACTGGAGCGCTGCTTTCTCGATACCGGCGCCCCCAGAGACCTGACGCTCATGTTCGCCGTGGCCACCGGCCCCGGCAACGACAGTAACCTCGGCCTCAACCACCTGGCCCATGAAGGTCTCCTCAAGCGCATTATCGGCGGTCACTGGGGGCTCGCCCCCAAAATCCAGCGGTTGGCGGTGGAAAACAAGGTCGTGGCCTACAATCTGCCCCAGGGCATCATCAGCCACATGTACCGCAACATTGCATCGGGAAAGGCCGGAATATTCTCCGATGTCGGATTGGGAACCTTCGTTGACCCCCGCAACGGCGGGGGAAAGCTCAACGAGCGAACCACCCGGGAGATCGTCCGACTCATGGACATCGACGGTGAAGAGTATCTTTTCTACAAAACGTTTCCGGTCAATGTAGCGGTGATCCGGGGAACCACGGCTGACACCAACGGCAATATCACCATGGAAAAGGAAGCCCTGACCCTGGAGTCCCTCTCCATCGCGATGGCGGCGAGAAATTCGGGCGGACTGGTCATCGCTCAGGTGGAGCGGGTAGCCCAGGCCGGAACCCTCAATTCACGCCAGGTCAAGATCCCGGGCATCCTCGTGGACGGCGTGGTGGTCGCCCGGCCTGAAAATCACTGGCAGACATTTGGAGAAATCTACAATCCTTCCTTCAGCGGGGAAGTGGCGGTCCCCATGAACGCTATCCCGCCGATGGATCTGACCTGCCGGAAGATTATCGCCCGGAGGGCCGCTTTCGAAATCAAACCGAACTGTGTGGTAAACCTGGGTATCGGTGTACCCGAAGGCGTCGCCAGTGTGGCCAACGAGGAAAAAATCCTCGATTTTATGACCATGACGGCCGAGCCGGGCGTCATCGGCGGGCTGCCTGCAGGCGGGATCAATTTCGGAGCCGCCGTGAACGCCGCCGCCCTCATCGACCAGCCCTACCAGTTCGATTTCTACAACGGCGGAGGCGTGGACGTGGCTTTCCTGGGTATGGCCGAAGCCGACCGCGAGGGCAACGTCAATGTAAGCCGATTCGGGTCCAAGCTGGCCGGAGCCGGTGGGTTCATCAACATCAGCCAGAATTCCAAAAAAGTGGTCTTCATGGGGACCTTCACGGCCGGGGGCATGACTTATGCCGTCGAGGACGGTCGTCTCACCATTCAGAAGGAAGGCCGGTTCAGAAAGTTTGTCGACCACGTTTGCCACATCACCTTCAGCGGCCCCTACGGCGCACGATCCAAACGGAAAATCCTCTATATCACTGAACGCTGCGTCTTCGAACTGGGCGACCGGGGACCCGAGCTGACTGAAATCGCTCCCGGCATCGATCTTGAGAAGGACATTCTTGCTCACATGGATTTCATGCCCGTCGTCCGGGAACCCCTCAAACAGATGGATGACCGCATTTTCTTTCCGTCAAGGATGGCGTTGAAAGACGATCTTCTCAATATCTCCCCGGAGGACCGGATCATTTATGATCCCGCTAGCGATACCCTGTTTGCGAATCTCGCAGGATATTCGGTCAAATCCATCCATGACGTCAAGGCAGTCGAGAATACGATTTCAGGACTTATCTCTCCTCTCGGCCGAAAGGTCCAAGCCATCGGCAATTACGATCAGTTTGTCATCGATCCGGATCTGATCGACCCTTATTCGGCGATGCAGCAGTCTCTGCAGAGCCATTACTTCTCACGGGTCAGTCGATACACCACCAGCGCCTTTCTGAGAATGAAGTTGGGCGACGCCCTCGAAAAGCGCGGTGTGGCGCCCCATATCTTCGAAAGCCCGGAAGAAGCCCATGCCTTTCTGAAAAACTGAGCCGTTGCATGCGGCGCCGGAGATTTCCCCATGCCGATGAACTGGAATGCAGCTTACGGGTCGTCCGGCGCCCCATGCGTCAACGGTTTCAGGTGTCACGGAAAGGGGCTTGATTCAACTTTCGGCTTAATTCACAATCCAACTCAACTTTCGACTTTCATAGGCCGGTGCCGGGAGGATACGGCACATCCATCTGGTCATCATCATGAAAGTCGAAAGTCGAGTCACAATACATAACCTTCGAAGGCCCTGACAGCCGTCGTAAACGCTTCCGGAAGCGGAACGACCTTCCCGCTCTCAAAATCGAAGCAGATGTTGGTGGTACTGCCCGACGCACAGAGCGTGTCTGCTTTTTCAATCCGGTATTCCATAACAAAAGCCTTGGACTTGATGACCGTTATGCGGCATCCGACCTCGATGCGGTCCCCCAGAAACAGCTCACGGCGATAACGGCAGGTCGCTTCGGACACCATCATGCCGTATCCCCCGATATCCTTTTCCGTAAAGCTCAGGTGGGCGAGATAAGCGATTCGAGCCTCCTGGAAGT
>NZ_JBFXGG010000184.1:0-3808 GCF_050178255.1 Desulfococcus sp.
TTCCAGGGCGGTCTGGATCATTTCGCGTTCGACGGCGTCCAGGCGTTCCGCCAGGGTGCCCTGAAGGGCGGCCTGATGGAAGCGGATCTCGGGGGGGAGGTCTCGCTCCCGGATGCGGTTGCCCCGGACCAGGGTGACGGCCCGCTGGACGATGTGCTCCAGCTCGCGGACGTTCCCGGGGAAGGCGTAGCGGGAGAGGGTCATCAGGGCCTCGGGGTCGAATCGGACGGGACGGTCGGCATAGCGCCGCAGGAAGAAGTCCACCAGGTCGGGGATGTCTTCCTTGCGCTCGCGTAAGGGGGGCAGGGGAATGTCGAAGACGTTGAGGCGGTAGTAGAGATCCTCCCGGAAGCGCCCTTCGGTCGTGAGCTGCCTGAGGTCCCGGTTGGTGGCGGCCACCACCCGCACATCCGCTTCGATCTCCCGCTCGCCGCCCACCCGGCAGAAGCGCTTCTCCTGGAGGGCCCGGAGCAGCTTGGGCTGGAGGCTCGGGGGCAGCTCGCCGATCTCGTCGAGGAAGAGGGTGCCGCCGACGGCCAGTTCGAAGCGCCCGCGTCGGGTGCCGGCGGCGCCGGTAAAGGCGCCTTTTTCGTGGCCGAAGAGCTCGGACTCGAAGAGGTTTTCGGGGATGGCCCCGCAGTTGACCTCCACAAAGGGGCCGTCCGACGACGGACCCAGAAGGTGCACCAGCCGGGCGATCAGCTCCTTGCCGGTGCCGGTCTCGCCGCTGATGAGCACGGTCCAGGGTGTGGGGGCCACCCGATGCACCAGGGAGATCACCTCCTGCATGGCAGGGCCGCTCCCCACCAGGTTGATGGGCAGGTCTTTCCGGTCCACTGTTTCGGCAACGTCCGCGGCGTCTTCGGCAACGGCCAGGCCCTGTTCGATCCGCTGGATCTTTTCCAGAAGCGCCGTCAGGTCCACGGGCTTCTCCAGGACGTCGTCGGCCCCCAGCTTCATCACTTCCACCGCCGTGGTGACGGTGCCGTAGGCCGTGATCATGACGGCCCGCACCAGGGGCGTCAGCCGCTTCATCTCGGCCAGGACCGCGTCTCCATCGAGGCCGGGCATGCGATGGTCCAGGATCACCAGGTCCACCGGCTGCTGGTTGAAATAGGCCAGGGCCTCCCTGCCGTCGGCGGCGTCCGCGACATCGTACCCCTTTTTTTTCAAAAATCCCGTGAGCAGCCGGCGCTGCAGGGCATCATCGTCGACAACCAGAATCTTCATGCATCCGTTTCCGCATTCCGGGGATCGAGGGGCAGCCGAACCGTCACCCGGAGAACGCCCGGTTCCGGAACCGCGAACGCCATGTGCCCGTGGTGGGCGTTGACGATCTTCCGGACAATGGAGAGCCCCAGGCCGGTTCCCCGGGCCTTGGTGGTAAAATAGGGGGCCGCGATCCGCGCCGCATCCGACGGTGCCAGATCGAATCCCGGGTTTTCAAAAGTGAAGACGGCATGGCCGTCCTTCCGGCTCAGGGCGACCTTCAGATATCCGCCCAGGGGTTGGGCCTCGACCGCGTTTTTCACGAGGTTTTCGACCATCTGGGCCGTCAACTGGGGGTCGGCTTTTATCTCGCCCGCGAAGGCCAGGTCCTGGATGATCTCGACGGACTGTCCGGTGGATTTCCGTCGATAGAGCTGGAGGATCTCGCCGACAAGTGCGGCGGGAACCACGGTTTCGAATGACGGTGCCGGGGGACGGGCATATTTTCCGACGTCCGAGACGATGGCGTTGGTGCGCTGGACCGCTTGAAGCAGGGTCCCCACCAGATCGCGATACTCGTCGTCGAGGCCGGGCGCCTCGATCCGGAGCCGCTGCAGCCCCATGCCGATGGCGTTCAGGGGGTTTCGGATCTCGTGGGCGATGGCCGCGGCGGCCCTGCCCAGGGCGGCATCCTCGCGATGATCGGCCATCTCGCGATCCACGGCCTGGATATGGGCTGTGTAACGCCCCTGAAACCAGTTGAGGATCCATGAAAAGGAGATGCCCAGCATTGCCAGAACCCCGGCAAAAAAGAAAAACTCCAGCCATATCTGTTGGGTTCGGGCCATGAAATGGCTGGTGTCCATTCCGGCCACCAGGATATCATTGCCAAAGGGGATGCGGCTTTCCGCGATGGTCTCGCCGCCGTCGCGGATGAGGCGGATGTGGGGGTGGTCGTCGGGCGAGGCCCTGCCCGACGCAACCGCCGCAGGATCCCGGCCGGTGTTTTCTTCCACCCGCACATACCGGATGCCGGCCATGCCGGTGAGGGATCCCAGCAAACGGTTCAATCCGATCTCTTCGTTTATCCGTCCGATCGCAGCCGATTCGAGCCCTGTCACGACACACCCTTTTCCATTGATCAGCGGAACGGTCGCCGCATAGATATTTTGTTCCGGGAAATGGGCCAACTCTCCGGTGCCGAGGGCGCAATTGATGACGGCAGGCAATGCCGCATCCTCCGGCCCCTGAACCTCGGTGTCGTCGGCTCTGATGACGCGAATGCCGATCAGCCCGGATTCGTAGGCAAACTCCGCCAGTTCGTCGGATGAAAAGGGTTCGACGGCTTCCAGATAGGCGACGAAACGCGCGCTGTTTCCCAGAAAAATATGGACGATCTTCTCGATCGCCCCCTGGGACAACACCGCCGTCCGGGCGTTTTGCTCGATGACGTTGGCCAGCAGCCTGGAGTGCTCCAGCGAGTGCATCATGAAGGTCTGCTGCAGGTGCCGGACCTGCCAGTAAAAATAGCCGAGAACCACGGCGATGAGCAGACCGAACAGCATAAGGCTGACCCGCCACACCGGGAGCATGCGTGGAGATTTTAATGTCAAGCCGTCGTCAGCGGCCTGGGCAAGGCGTTTCATCTGTTGCCGCCACCGCCGCCACCGCCGCCGCCGCCACCGCCGCCTCCACCGCCGCCTCCACCACCGCCTCCTCCGCCACCGGAGCCGCCACCGGAGCCGCCACCGGAACCACCGCCGTGGCCGCTCCCATGGCCCCTGCCGCCGCCATGTCCGTTGCCGCCCTTGCCCAGACGAGCGCGTACGCCAGTGGGGTCGCCGTACCCCCGCTGTTCCCGTTTGACGGTGCTCGCGCCGAACACCGGCGGGTCTGTCTTGAGGCACCTGCCCCAGACATTGACGGCAGCGCCGGGCCGGATATCATTGGGCAGTTCTTCGGGGAAGAACCGGATCCGAACGCGCGCTGCTTTCCGTTCATGAAGGGCGCTTTTGGCCGACGCCCCCTTCATCCGGAGGTGCATTTCCCCTCTTTCCCTGTCCAGGGAGACGACGGTGCCCCAGATCAATTCCGCCGACGCGGCAGGCCCCGTCGGCAGCAGGTGTGAAAACAATGTGATAACGATGATGAGAAAAAGGTTGCGGCGCATAATGATCACCCGATAATTATGATGTCAGGCTGAAGGCTTGAAAAAGGCATTCCCGTCGGATTCAAGCCTGGGTTCTGGGATGGCGGCGACAGGAGAATCTCAGTTTAGCCTTGAAAGGTCGGCAGCGTCAAGCGGTGTTTAAGGCTGAAGACTGAAGGCTGAAGACTGAAGGGGGTGGGCGTTGCGAGAGCCGGACGCTGAATGTTGATCTGGAAAGGGGGGTACGGATTTCCGGGTTTCTTTCGGAAATCCGTAACAGGCGCCCCCCCATTACGATCAGCAGTCTCCGTTGCTGTTTCCGTTTCCGGTGCCGTCGCCAGGACCGTCGCCGCCGTTTCCGGTGCCGTCGCCCGGGCCATTGCCGTTACCCGCCAGAATCAGTGCGGCTGCGTCGCTCGCGGAGCAGTCTCCGGGGCCGTCGCCAGGACC
>NZ_JBFXGG010000185.1:0-3745 GCF_050178255.1 Desulfococcus sp.
TGAAATAGCCGCGCCAGGGAATGACGGCACCCTGCCGGATGGAGAGGGTCTTGTCCGGAACGATTTTTTCGGGGTCCATGGAAAGCTCGCTGCCGATGCCGTTGCAGTCCGGGCACATGCCCTGGGGGGAGTTGAACGAGAAGAGGGGCGGATCGAGCTCGGGATAGGCGATGCCGCAGCAGGAACGGGCTTCGCTCATCCTGAGATCCTCCCGACCCAGGACATGGACGACGAGCCGCCCCCGGCCCAGGCGCAGCGCCGTCTCCACCGAATCGGTCAGCCGCTTCCGGAAGGCCTCGTCGTCCTTGACCGAGAGCCGGTCCACCACCACCTCGATGGTGTGTTTCTTGTGCTTCTCCAGGCCCTGGATGTCCTCCAGATCCCGCACCACGCCGTTGACCCGGACCCGGGCGAACCCGTCGGCGGCCAGATCCTGAAAAATCTTCCGGTGCTCCCCCTTGCGGTTGTCGATCACCGGCGCGAGGATCAGAATTTTGGCTCCGGGCGGGATCTCCATGATCTGGTTCACCATGCTCTGGGCATCCCCCCGGCCGACGCGACTGCCGCACCGGTAACAGTACTGTTCGCCGATCCGGGCGAAGAGGACCCGGAGGTAATCGTAGATCTCGGTGATGGTGCCCACGGTGGAGCGGGGGTTCTTGCTCGCCGATTTCTGCTCGATGGAGATGGTGGGTGAAAGCCCCCGGATGGTGTCGTAGCGGGGTTTCTCCATCTGGCCGATGAACTGGCGGGCATAGGCGGAGAGGGACTCCACGTATCGGCGCTGGCCCTCGGCAAAGATGGTGTCGAAGGCGAGGCTCGACTTGCCCGAACCCGAGACCCCGGTGAAGACGATGAGCTTTTTCTTGGGCAGCTCCACGTCGATGTTCTTGAGATTGTGTTCCCGCGCGCCCTTGACGATGATGGCCTCCAGTTCCCCGGATGCCGGGAGAGGCTTGCGGCGTATGGAGAAAGGGGTCGGCCTTTCGGCCGGGGCTGGTGGGGCGGAAGGCGTGGACTTTAAGCTTTGTTTCATAATTACCTTTTGTGTCTCGGGACGTTATTGCTGATCATCGGACAAGGGATATAATGAGGGCTTTTTCGGATTTTTCAAGAGGGGGCGGCAAGAAGACCGGTCCGGAGGATCTTCCGGCGTCGCACCCCGGATTATTGTGGGAATAAGGGAGTTTTTGATGTTGACACGGCGTCTTCAACCTGATTTTGATCACCGTAGCGGATTCCGCCGATAAGGGCATCCGTTATCGCTCGACGCCGAAAACGGCATGCACCGTCAAAAATCTTTTGGGGTGCGGCATCAAAAAAACTACAGGTCTATCCGTTCCAATGGTATATAGAAAAGTTAATTTTCGACGTTCATGATGGTGGCCGGATGACACCGGCCCATCAAAGTCGGAAGTTGCGTTATGATAAGATGTTGACAACGTCGTAAACAAGGGAAAGGAGATCAAGGTGGATTTGGAGGATGGAAACGGCGACTCTGCTGATTTTCCAAGGCGTTCAGGGGCTGCAGTACCGCCGGAGGCGGGTTCAGGAAGTCTTCGCAAGTCTCATGAAGCTCGGAAAGGCGGCGGAATGAAGCGAATGCATTGCGGATACCTCCTGCCGGCGGGTGTTGCCGGCGTGGTGATCGGAGCCGGGGCGGTCATGGCGGCAAGCCCGGGAAGCGGGGATGTCGCCGGTGCTTCAAATACCCATATGGACGCTGTTCTTCTCGTGACCTATGTGCTGCTCGCTCTGTTCTTCTCCTTTCTCTGTTCGGTGGCGGAGGCGGTCCTGCTCAGCATCACGCCGTCTTACATCCTCGGACAGAAAGCGCGCAGACCAAGGCTTGCGGCCCTGCTCCGACGGTTGAAGCAGGACAGAATCGATCAGTCCCTGGCCGCCATTCTGACGTTGAACACCATCGCCCACACGGTCGGCGCCATCGGTGCCGGCGCCAAGGCCGCCGACGTCTTCGGCGCGGCATGGTTCGGTGTTTTCTCCGCCGTCATGACATTGATGATCCTGTTCCTCTCCGAGATCATTCCCAAGACCCTCGGTGCCGTTTACTGGCAGAGGCTGGCGGGGGTCACGGCGCTCTTCGTGAGGGCACTGATCTCGATTCTCTATCCCCTGATCTGGATATCGGAGGGGCTGACCCGTCTCATCGCCCGCCGGAAGGCGGTGCATGTGTTCAGCCGCGACGAGTTCATCGCTATGGCCGGCATCGGGGAGCAGATCGGACAGCTCGACAAACGCGAATCCCGGATCATCCGGAACCTGTTCCGGTTCGGCTCCCTCAAGGCCCGGGATATCATGACCCCGCGAACGGTGATGCAGGGTCTTCGCGAGAACATGACGGTCACGGAGGCCCTGGCGGCCGACGACGCCCTCCCGTTCTCGCGCCTGCCGATCTACCGGAAGGATCGCGACGACATCACCGGGTTTGTTCTGAAGGACGACATGCTGCTCTCAAAATTCCGGGGGCAGGGGGATGTCCGCCTGGAAAGCCTGAAGCGTGAGATCACGACCGTCCCCGACGATATGCCCCTCTCCGGCCTCCTGGAATATCTCCTCGACCATCGTCGCCACATCGCTCTCGTGGCCGACGCTTTTGGGGCCACCGTCGGGTTGGTGACCCTCGAGGACGTGGTGGAAACGCTCCTGGGCATGGAGATCGTCGACGAGATGGACCGGGTCGAGGACATGCAGGCGCTGGCCCGGCAGCAATGGGAAAAGCGGGCCCGTGCCCTGGGCCTGGAAGCCTACAACGCGCCGTCTATATCGCCGGACACCGACGATTCGTCGGACCCGGAGGACTCCCCGCTGTAAGGTCATGCCGCCATGCCGACGGCGGAGCGAAAGGGGCTGCTCAAATCCCCCCCTGAGCCCCCTCGCAATAAATTCGAATTCAATTTTCCACTTTCATGATGGTGAGACCGGATAGCACCGGCCTATGAAAGTCGAATGTCGAGTTTGAACTCTCCAAGCCGTTTCAACGCCCCTCTTCTGATTTTACACTGAAAAACGACATCAGCACCTGTCTGAGAGCGGTTCTCCCCGCCCCATAAGCGTTTTGATGCGCATCGTAAAATTCTATCGAACAGCCTTGAAGAATAGAATAAATCGATTAGAATCATTGGGAAAACAATGATATAAGAATTATATCGATAGCCATTATGAGATCAGGCGCCGGGTCGTTGAACAGGGTAACCATTGTTTTTCAACTGTCAGGGGCCGGTACCGAACCCATATCGGAGGATGAGCATGGATATGAAATTTATATTTGTGTGTCCGACGCGAAACGAGGTGTTTGAAAGCGCGGATTTCACAATATTGGATAACAGGGGCGTCATAACCGACGGGTCCGGGAACAGGGTTCTGGATGCAAAGGTGGCCCTCAACGGCCCCTGCCCCTTTTGCGGCGAAAAGCATGTGTATCACGCCGGTGAGTTATCCTGTCCGTTCGGTGAATAGCGTTTCTTGGTCAGCAAAGAAAGGATGAAGGGATCGATGGGGGGGAAAAATATTTTCGCAACGAAATGGGGCGTGATCGGGGTGGGGGCTGTTATCGGAATCCTGGCGCCCGTGCTGCAGAAACTGGGCAATCCCGGCAACATGGGGATTTGCGTGGCCTGCTTTGAACGCGACATGGCCGGCGCGCTCGGTCTTCATCGGGCGGCGGTGGTGCAGTACATTCGTCCCGAGATCATCGGTTTTGTCCTCGGCGCGATGGTCGCTGCCT
>NZ_JBFXGG010000186.1:0-3709 GCF_050178255.1 Desulfococcus sp.
TCCGGTCGTAGAAGGGAACCACGGCAAGCCGGCTGACCGTGCCGTCGGGAAGTGTCCGGCTGGGCATGCCCAGGGATATTTCAGAAATCTTCTGCTTGACCCGTTGGATGACGGCGAGGGGGTTTTCGCCGTACCGGACAACCACGACGCCGCCCACGGCCTCGGCTCCGCCCTTGTCCAGAGCACCGCGCCGGGAGGCCGGCCCCAGCGCTACGTTGGCGACGTGGCTGACCAGGATGGGCGTGTCTCCAACGCGTTTGATGAAGGCGTTTTCAATGTCCTCGAGGGATTTGACGAACCCCAGGCCCCGGATGACGTATTCGACCCTGTTGACCTCGATGGTGCGGGCGCCCACGTCCACGTTGGCCCGGCGCACCGCATTGACGATCTCTTCCAGAGTGACGTCTCGGTAACGCATCCGGTCGGGGTCCACATCGACCTGATATTCCTGTACGAACCCTCCGACGGACGCCACCTCGCTAACCCCCGGCACCGACATGAGGGCATAGCGTACATACCAGTCCTGGATAGAGCGCAGCTCATGAAGGTCCCAGCCGCCGGTCGGTTTACCGTCGGCGTCCTGCCCCTCCAGGGTATACCAGTAGACCTGGCCCAACGCCGTGGCGTCCGGGCCGAGGGTCGGTCTGACGCCTTCGGGAAGCTCCCGTGCCGGAAGGCTGTTGAGGCGTTCCAAAACCCGGGAACGCGACCAGTAGAAGTCGATGCCGTCCTCGAAGATCATGTAGACCAGTGAAAAGCCGAACATGGAATATCCCCGGATGGTCTTGACGCCGGGAACGCCCAGAAGAGACGTGGAGAGCGGGTAGGTGATCTGGTCTTCCACATCCTGCGGTGAGCGACCCGACCATTCGGTGAATACGATCTGCTGGTTCTCACCGATGTCGGGGATGGCATCCACCGGAACGGGATCGCGGTGAATGCCGCCCAGACGCCAGTCGAAAGGCGCCGCCACCAGCCCCCAACCGATGAGGAGGACGGTGATCAGAAATACGATCATCCGATTTTGCAGACACCATCCGATGATACGTTCCACCGGGGAGGGAGAGCCGTCGGTTGAAATGAGATCATCGCTGCTCATGTTGTCATCACCATCGTCATCGCACTATTATCGCCGGAAGCGGAAGATTCAATTCAAAGCGTCATTTATCAGCCGGTTCGCGTTGTTCCAGGCCGCGATACAATTGATGCCGGAGACCTGCATCGGGCCGCGGACGGTCATCGTCGGCACGGCCCTCCGCCGGGGCTTCCATCAACACCTGAGGGGACGCAGTGCCGACGCTGCCACCGCCGTGATCCATCATGCTGCGCCCGGCCAGAATCTGGACGGCGCTGTCGATCTTGAAGGCGCCGTTGACGACCACGGTTTCACCCGCCACAAGTCCGGATTTGACGATGTAATAGCCGCCCGCGCGGGGGCCAAGCACCACTTCACGTCCTTCGAATTTGCCGGGAGTGCGGGGATCCGCCACATAAACGATGGCCCGACTTCCGGTGATGAGAGGGGCGGTTTCGGGAATGACCAGCGGGGTATGATCGTCAGGCCCCCGGGCGGTCAGTCCGGTGCCTTCCGAAGCCATTCTGGACTGGATGATGCCGCGGGCCAGCATGTTGGGCCTGAGTTTCTTTTCGGGGTCCGAAAACAGGACGCCGATCTTGAAGGTGCGGGTCGCCGGATCGAATTCGGGATCGATATAGACGACCTTTCCCTCGAAAACCTCCCCGGGATAGGCATCCACCACTATTCTGGCGTCCTGGCGCATGCGAATCCAGGAAAAATCCGATGCATACCCGTCCAGCCGGGCCCAGATGTATTTGGGATTGGCGATGGTGAATATCGCTTCTCCCGTGTTCACGTATGCTCCTTTGAAAGCGAACTGGTTGAGCACAACCCCGGTGGTGGGCGTGGTCACCGTCGAAATTCCCGTCGGTACGCCCCGTGCGATAATCCGATCGATGTCCGCGTTCGACAGCCCCAGGAGCATCATTTTCCTCCGGATCTGTTCCAGTTTCTCCAGGGCGGCCTTCTTCGTCGCCATTTCCTCCGGCGTAGCCTCATCGGGTTTTGGGAGATGAAACTGCCGGCGCGGGGGTCGCATCTGTCGTTTGTAGATCTGCCCTCGGGCCGGGCGGTAGTCGACATCGTCCGGGAAAAGTTTCAGTACCTCCGCCAATTCCTGCTCCAGGAAATAGAGCTCCGAGGAGTGCATGTCGAACAAGGGGTCTCCCCTTCTGACGGTCTGGCCCGCCCGCTTGACATAAATGCGGTCGATGATGCCCGGTGCAAAAGCCGTGACCTTGTACTGTTCGACAGGATCGTATTCGATTTTTCCGAAAAGGCGGATTTCGGCGGAAACAGCCTGGCGGCTCACCTTTGCCGTTTGGGGTGCGGCGGTGCTAAGAGCCTTATCGGAGAGGCTTATCCCAGGCTTCTGGTCGTCATCTGTTTCATCTGGTGCGGGAATCTCCACCAGATCCATACCGCATACTGGACACTTTCCAGGTTTCGCCATGGGCTGCACACAGTTCATGGGACAGATGAAAATCGTTTTTGACGCATCCGCAGTAGCAATACCGATCATGTCATCATGATCATGTCCGGTGGGAGGCGGCTGGACAAAATCCGAGAACCAGTCCTCGGATGCACTGAGGGCATCGTCGCGGATGTTCGGCCCGGTGGTTCCCTGCTGCTTCGGTTCATATCCGATTATCAGACTTATCGCCAGGACGATCGTCGACACCAGCGGTATCCATATCTTTTTTGGAATGGGATTCTGGGGTCTCATAATGGACACTTGACCTTTCAAAAGAGCTCAATGTTAAGGGGACCAGGATCGGTTCGCCTGAATTCGGGGACATCGGCTGATAGGGTCAGCATGGCGGCCACGACGACGACATCGGGCCGAAGTCGTCGGGTCAATTCCTGAGCCGAAGGGATGTCGGCGGTTTCGGCAATGAGTTCCAGACCGGGATGTTGTTGAATGATTTGGCGCAGGTTTTCTCATGCGATGGAGTCGTCAATGGTCAGAAGAATCCGAATCGTCATGCCGTTTTCCAGTTGTGTTTTGCGGCCTACCACCCAGGACATCGCCGTCAGCCGATTGCATCATAACACGAGATTAACATGATTTTAATTTAGTTGGGGTTTTTATGTATTACAATCGGGCGGCGCCTGATTTTTGTCTATGAAAATCCTGGTTTTGATGACACATATAAACTCCGCCGCCGGCGATGACCCTTGCATTCCGGTATCGCCTCCATGGCTCAGAAGAGAATGGAAATGGCGTCGGAAGGCTTCGGTCTCCTTGATTTCCGTGATATCCCGCGTTACCGTCGGAATGTGAGGTTCGTTTTGTAAGGGCACGATTTTCGAGGAGAGCAGAACAGATTTGACGCTACCGACTCGGGTGATGAATTGGGTCGCCAGATTACGGACTGAACCGTATCGGTTGAGGTTTTCGAGGAATGTTTTTCGAATCCGAGAAGCCTTCCATAAATTAATTTCTTCTGCGGTTTTTCAATGACTGCCCAATGCCGTTGGATTAAGTGTATTTGATTGATATTCCAATTTGTTATGGCATAGCAGCCTCGATTCGGACACCTTTTCTACCCAGACCGAACTCAACCCGTTTTTAAGGGCTCAACACAGAGATGATGTTGCAAAACAGGCCTTCACCAAAGGGGCTCTATC
>NZ_JBFXGG010000187.1:0-3486 GCF_050178255.1 Desulfococcus sp.
GCGGATCTGATCCGGATCATGCGTCACCCAGATCACCGGCGTATTCCGGTGCAGTCGATAGGATCCGATGAGGGATTCCACTCTCGCCGCATTGTCGTCATCCAGGTTTGCGGTCGGTTCGTCCAGGAGAAGGGCTTCCGGCTTTCCCGACAGCAGCCGGAGCAGGGAAAGGCGCTGCCGCTCCCCGCTGGACAACCGGTTGATATCCCACGACAACACATCCGCATCGAATCCAAGACGCCTGAATTCCGCAGCATCGATCTGGATGAAATGCGCCCCGACCGTCTCCTCCCACCAGGCGCTCTCGGCAGGCAGGAACCCAACCTTTTTGCGCCATGCGTGGGCCGGCATCGTCCGGGCGTACGCGCCGTTCAAGGAAATCTCCCCGGTATGGGGAATCAGGTCGGCGACGGCCCGGAGCAGGCGTGTCTTTCCCGAGCCCGATGGGCCCGTCAATCCGGCGCATTGACCGGGACCGATCCTGAAGGAAACGGGTTTCATCCCGGAGAAGCACAGGTTTTCCACCGAGAGCCCGGCCATGCCCGTCTCCTCTGCAACGGAAGCATCACCCATTGGGCATCACGCCGAATCCAGGGAGGCCAGATAGGCGTCCCATTCCATGGGCAACAACTGTTTTTTTCGGTTGTTGCACGCCTTGCAGGCGGGAACGACATTGCCCTTGGTGCTTCTGCCGCCCCGGGAGATCGGAACGATATGGTCCATGGTCAGAGATTTGGGTGCTACGGCGCTGCCGCAATAATGGCATCGGCCCTTGGCCAGCTGCCGCTTCCACCACTGGGAGGAGCGAATTTCCCTCGCCTTTCGTCGCTCCCTGCGAATATCGGAATCCTCGAGATGTGCGGCAAAGGGATCGATGCCGTTTCGGGTTCTGCGTGTCATGCGGACTGCGGGCTTCCCATCGGCGGCCCCGCCTCGATGCCGTCGATCCATCGTTCGATTTCGGCGATCAGCATCCGGTAGTAGGCCCGGCTTCCGCCAAGCCCTCGCCGACCAAAAAAATAGTTGATTTCAAGAAACACGGGATCGGCTCCCGGGGGCTGCAGCGGCGATAGGATATCGAACCCCGCCAGGTTGATGCCGGCCGCGTCGCAGAAACGCCTTACCGACGCTCCCGCGGCTTTCTGAAATGCCGAATCCGACGCCGTATCGATGACGCCGCCGGCGGCGAGGCCGGCAACCGCCGTCTCCGAATTTTTCAGAACCCGCCAGTAAATGACCGTCCGCGCGCCGATGACCACAACCCGAAGCACCCGGTTGCCCGCGGGAATATATTCCTGGACAAGAAAGCCTTTCTGTCCGGTCCGCTCATAGCGCCGCGCCGTATCCAATGCGCCGTTCAGGGCCTCCGGAGATGGAATCCACAGGACATTCCGCCCTTCCCCGCCCCAGTCGAATTTGAAAACGAACGGAAACCTCACGGCAATTCGGCTTGCCCCGGTGTTCAACGCGTCGGTGAAGATCTCAAGCGACGGGTAGAACTCCGTCGAGGGATGGGGTACGCCGCTCCGATGGAAAAGGCGGATCTGGCCGCTTTTACGGGGATAGGCGAACCGAACGTCGTAGTTGGGGAATACATGGGCACAGTTTTCCCGTGCCATTCGATACAACGCCTGACCGCAGCCCTGGGGCAGTATGACCGCCCGGGCGGATCGAATGGCCCCGAGGTCGGTTTTATCGGGTTCCCGGCCGGCACATAAAATCTGTCTATCCCCTGAAAAACAGGGATGATACGAAAGAATCATCCGATGTCAGTAGCCGAACTTTCTCAACGCCCGGGTATCCCGACTCCAGTTCTTCTGCACCCGGACGAATAATTTCAAAAACACCCGGGTGCCCATCATGCGCTCCAGTTCCTCCCGGGCCGCCCGGCCGATCTGCTTCAGCTTCGCCCCCTCGCGGCCGATCACGATGGCCTTCTGGGAGGACCGCTCCACATGAATGGTGGCGTGAATGCTCACCAGCCCCTCTTTTTCCTTGAAGGATTCAACAGTGACCGCCGTGGCGTAGGGGATCTCCTGTCCGGTCAGGCGGAACACCTTTTCGCGGATCATCTCCGCCGCGATAAACCGTTCGGGCATATCGGTCACGGCATCCTCGGGGAAAAAGGGCGGACCCTCGGGCATCAGATCCGCCATCTCCCGGATCAAGGCGTCCACCTGATGCCCGTGCTTGGCGGATATGGGGACGACGGCCTGAAAAGGATAGGTCGTCCGCCAGTGGTCGATGGCCTGGAGAACCGTTTCGGACCGCACCTGATCGGTTTTGTTCAACGCCAGCACCGCAGGGCGCTGCTGCTGTCGAATTTTTTCCAACAGGAATGTCTCGGCATCGGGGTCGGGGGATTTGAGGTCGACCATGAACAGAATCAGGTCGGCATCCGCCATAGCCGCGAGCGCTACGTCCACCATCCGGACGTTGAGGGCCTGAGTAGCTTTGTGAACGCCGGGCGTATCGAGGAAGATCAGCTGAGCGTCTTTTTGGTGCAGCACTCCAAGAATACGGTTTCGCGTCGTCTGGGCTTTTCTGGAGGTAATGGAAACCTTCTCGCCCAGCATCCGGTTGAGCAGGGTCGATTTCCCAACGTTGGGAGCCCCGGCCAACATCACAAAGCCGGACCTGAAGCCTTTGAAACGGTTGCCCCGATCTTCTCTCATCGTCCTTCCTCCTCCTGAGTCCCGGCAACACCCGCCACGGCCGCCCATACCGCCTCCCGACCCTTTCGGGTCTGGGCGGAAAAGAGGATGAGATCCTCGACGTCGACGCCCAGGGCGCCGGCAACCGCCTCCCGCTGCCGGAGCTGTCGGGTCCGGGAGAGCTTGTCCGTCTTGGTCAACACCAGGATGCCGGGGATATGGTACTGCTTCAGCCACGCTATAAAATCGAATTCTTCATGACGCGGCATCCGCCGGATATCCATGATCAGGACGACGCCGGCCAGGGTTTCCCGATTGGAGAGATAGGTTTCGATCATGGGGCCCCAGGTTTTTTTGACGGCCAGCGGTACCTTGGCGTACCCGTACCCCGGAAGATCCACCAGCGAGTATGTCCCGTTCACCTCGAAAAAATTGACCAGCTGGGTTCGTCCAGGCGTTCCGCTGGTCTTGACCAGACGCTTCCGGTTGACCAGGGTGTTGATGAGAGACGATTTTCCCACGTTGGATCGCCCGGCGAAGGCGATTTCCGGCAGCACCCCCGGCGGATATTGAGAGGGCTTTACGGCGCTGGTCACGAACTCGGCGGATCGGATGATCATTGTGCGCCTTCCGGTTTCAGGAGCGGTCCGGAATTCAGGTATGTCTCGAGCCGGTTCATGCCCTCGGCGATGTTCTCCAGCGAACTGGCGTAGGAAAACCGCAGGTAACCCTCGCCGTGACGGCCGAAATCGATGCCCGGTGCGACCCCCACATGAGCCTTCTCAAGAATGTCGAACGCCAGCCTGTAGGAATCGGAGGACAGATGACGGGC
>NZ_JBFXGG010000188.1:0-3468 GCF_050178255.1 Desulfococcus sp.
GCTCTGGCCGGCGGATGTCCCGGCCGACAGCTTTTTCTCGCAGGTGAAGGGGATGGGGACGCCGCCGTATTCGTACTGGGAATGATCGTGGGCGCTGGGTTCGCCCACAATTTCGGGCTGGCAAGTTCTCCCGGCGGCGTAGGCCCTCACGGCATTGCTGCAGTGGTTGTGGGCTTTGGGGTTTGTCTGTTTGTCGGTTTTACCATGAGAAGGAAAAGCGCATAAAAGGAGGGCTCAGATGCCAGCGACAGTGGATGCGAGGGGACTTTCCTGCCCTCAGCCGGTCATTATGACCTTGAATGAAATCAAAAACGGAAAAGAGACGGATATCATCGTTCTGGTGGACACGGATACTTCCAGGGAAAATGTGACGCGAGCCGCTGAGAGTCAAGGCTGCAACATCAGTGACGTATCCCCTGAAGGGGAAGGATATCGGATTACGATCAGGAAAAGGTGAGCGTGCTCAGATTTTTTAAAAAGAAAAAACCGGCAGGGATAAAAAAAGATCGGAAATCGTCGGTCGATCGCGGGATTCTGGTTTTCGAAAATACAAGTGATGTGATTCAGGCTGAAAATGTTCTGAAAAAAACGGGCTGGTCGGTTCGGGTGATGGGGCCGCCGCCCGACATTCAAACCGGCTGCGATCTGGTGATCGAATTTCCGCTGATGGAAGAGTTGAACATTCTGCGGGAACTCAACAGCGTCGGTATTGAGCCGCTTTCAATCATGCCGGTCACGGCCCCGTTGCTTGAACCCGTAAGCCTGTTTCATACCAAAGATTTCGGTGATTATCTGATGGTGCGGGCGGCCAACATGAAAATCACCGTATCCAAAAAGGATCTTAAAATCGTCAATATTTCCGGCGGCGGATGCCCGGATGTACCCTTCCTGGCCCGGGAAATGGTGGGGAAAACCCTGGCGGAAGCGCCCAGGCCCAGAGAATTGGGGCATACCCTCTGCGGCTATGCCCTTGAGCTCGCGTATGAGGCGTTATGTCGAAAATTTTAGGCATCGTCGGCACGGTTCCCGATCCGCAGTTTCCGCTGACCCACGGACAGATCCGCCTGGTCGACGGACATCTGCGCATGAATGGTCGAAACATACCCGTAAACCGCGGAACCCCCGCACTGGCGGCTGCCGCGCTGAAGGCTTCCGAATGGCTGGGGGGTGCGGAAGTGTACGCCTTCCTGGTGGGGGATACCGGTGAAGGGCACGGCAGCCGCCGGCTGTATCAATTTCTGGAACGGCATTTATCCGAATTTAATTTTGCGGTATTGACCTTTCATTATCTTCAGCCGGATGCGGATTGGCATAACAAGGTGTTGTTTGCGGTTGATGCGATGAAACCGCGGCCGATTCTGATTGCCGACGCCGGATTCATGTATGCCGCCAAGATGAGCGGGCAGGCACCCTGCTATGATTTTTTCACGCCGGATGTCGGTGAATTGGCGTTTCTGGCGGATGAAATGGCGCCGCATCCCTTTTACACACGAGGGTTTATTCTGCACCAGGATGGTAATGTGCCTGATTTGATCCAGCGGGCTTATACGCACGGCAATGCCGCAGCGCATCTTGTGGTAAAAGGCAAATCAGACTATATTGCGGCAAGGAAGCAGATTGTCGAAGTCGTGGATTCCCCCTCTTTTGATGCCATGGAGGCCATCGGCGGTACGGGGGATACCCTGACCGGTCTGCTGACCGTCCTGTGCGGCACGGATCTGAAACCGGTGGAAGCCGGGGCGCTGGCCGCTGAAGTCAATCGCTGGACCGGTCACTATGCCGATCCGAATCCCGCGACTCAGGTTATGGAACTGATCGACAACATTCCACGGGCGTTGTCAAAAGCAATGGGCTTAAACCATCAGGAGAATATCCATGGCGGATAATGATAAGAAGATGCGACTGACCAGGACGGTGACCGGCGCCGGCTGAGCGTCCAAACTGCCTCCAGGGGACCTGGACAAGGCACTTTGCGGAATAGTGTTTCCCACCGATGAAAATGTGATCGTCGGTCTGGAGCGTGCCGACGACGCCGGTGTTTACAAGATTTCGGATGATGTGGCGCTGATCCAGACCGTGGATTTTTTTACCCCCATCGTGGACGACCCCTACGGGTTCGGCCAGATTGCGGCCGCCAACGCACTGAGCGATGTCTATGCCATGGGCGGAACACCGAAGACCGCCATGAACCTGGTGGCCTTTCCGGTCAAGGAGATGGATATATCGATTCTGCGGCGGATCATCCAGGGAGGGCTCGACAAGCTGAGCGAGGCCGGGGTCGTGCTGATCGGCGGCCACAGCATCGAGGACAAGGAACTGAAATACGGCCTGTCAATCACCGGTGTGATCCATCCGTCTCGGGTGCTCACCAAGAAAGGACTCCGGCCGGGAGACCGGCTGGTCCTGACGAAAGCGCTCGGCACCGGAATCGTCAACACCGCCATCAAGGCGGGCATGGCGTCCGCGGACCTCACGGAAAGAATTACGCAACTGATGGTCCGGCTCAACCGGGATGCCGCTGAAATCATGTCCGCTTTCGATGTAACCGCCTGCACCGACGTCACCGGTTTCGGCCTGCTCGGACATCTGGCCGAAATGGTCTGCGGGTCGGGCGCGAGCGCGCGGATCTTTTCCGATCGGGTGCCGGTGATCCCGGAAGCGCTGGAATTCGCCGCCATGGGACTGATTCCCGCGGGTGCTTACAAAAACAGGGAATTCAGGGAGCCGATGGTCAGCTTTTCGGAAACGGTGGTGCGTGTCCGGCAGGATCTCCTGTTCGATCCCCAGACCTCGGGCGGGCTCCTGATCAGCCTCAGCGCCGGTCAGGCCGATGAACTCGTCGACGCCATGAAAAAAAGGGGTATAGCCGATGCCGCCCAGATCGGGGAAATTATCACTGGGCCGGAGGAGAGAATCCAGGTGGTCTGAAACCTGTACCGGCCGGGCATCTTCCCGTCGCGCCGGGCGCCGCTCGCAACGGGATTCCCGGAGATGGAATTTTCTTGACGTAAGCGGTGATTCAGTTTAGGTTTATTGTAAGATAAATTCCGGCAGAAGTCGGCAATACGGTATACGAACGGGTGGGCGAAAGCCCTTCCTTTGGCGGCATCGGCATTGAAAGCCGAAGGCCGTAATGCGAAATCAAACTGGCCACGAAGGTCGTTCCACTGGTATGGAAGACGCCTTCGTGGCTTTTTTTTAAGGGTTCGACGTTTGGCTTTCATGCGATGACCGGATAGAGGTGCCGGAAGGATACGGCCTGCGCCCCTTCAGCGGTGAGTTTTAGTGCCGCTTAAGCGCCGCGGCGGATCAGCGGCCCATGAAAGTCGAAAGTCGAGTTGAGGGATGACCCGTGTGGAAAGGGACTGGGAATTGACAAAGCGGATCTGCGTGATTGACGGGCAGGGCGGCGGCATCGGCGCCACCCTGATCAAATCCTTGAAAAACGCCTATGGCGAGTCGGTGGAG
>NZ_JBFXGG010000189.1:0-3460 GCF_050178255.1 Desulfococcus sp.
TGGATATCTCACTGCTTGAAGTTTCTCGAGATTCCATGAAATGCTGCTCGACACCCTGATGATGTTCTATCTTTTTCAAACTTGTTTGATTCAGGATGTCCTGTTTCGGGCGTCACAAAAACCACTGTCGGCAGCGTCCCGTTCATCACCATAGGCACTATTTTAATATATGATGCTTTGTGTTTTATTTTCAAGAGGATTTCTTTCTAAAGATTGCAGGTGAGGTGATATGGACACATTCAAAGTATTTCCCGACAACATCATCACGGATTCGGGGCCGGTGTCGCGCGAATTCCTGAATCTGGACATCGGCACCTTCACGGCGGCGTGCCGCTTCGTTCACGAATTGCCCTATGGATACAATTCCGATCGGGACGACCTGATGATTCTGTTCAAGGAGCGTTTCGGCTCCTGCACCACGAAACACGCCGTCATCGCCACCCTGGCCGAAGAGTTGGGGCTGCCCATCCATAAGGCGGTCGGCATATACGCCATGAACGAGGAGATCGTCGCCGGTGCAGACGCCATTCTCAAGAAGTACGGCCTGCCCTATCTCCCCATGCTGCACTGTTTTCTGGCCTACGGCGATCACAGGGTCGATCTGACCGAAGGCAACCGCAACGGAAAAAAGCGATCCATCGAAGAATTCCTCCATACGGAAAAGGTCATCCCCAACATATCGAAAAAAGAAGAATATCTCCTCTACCGAAACGCTCTCACCAATACCGTTTTGCGCCGAAAGGAGCTCGACGGAATCAATGTGAAACAGATCCTGCACGCGCGGGAAGAAGGGCTTGCCCTGCTGAAGGCCAACATCAGACAAGCATGATTCATTTTCTTCAAAAAGAAAGATTCGAAAAAAATGGGAGATTGGGTTCAGGCATGGATTCAGGTAAAAACCGCTCTTTCGGAGGCTTCGCAACTATTTTCAGAGGTCCTGTGCATATTGACCGAAGGCGTCCGGACATGGCAGCCGGCGCTGAAAAAATTGACATTGGTCATGTGCGGTGGCGGCCTGGGCGCGGCAAGCCGCTATGGCATCGGTTTGCTGTCGGTAAAACTCTGGGGCACCCATTTCCCCTGGGGCACCATGACGGTCAACCTCGTGGGGTGTTTTTTTATCGGGCTGATTTTTGCGCTCGCGGATCGCACCCGACTGCTGACCCCGGACATGCGCCTGATGATCATTACCGGATACCTGGGCGCACTGACGACGTTTTCCGCCTTCTCCCTGGAAACCGTCAACGCCGGTCGCGCCGGGTTGACGCTGCAGCCAGTGGTCAATATCCTGATCAACAACATGGGCGGCATGGCGCTCACTTTTCTCGGCTTGTGGATGGGCGGCTCACGATAGGAGGGCGTGATGCTGAATTATAAGGCGATTGAAATTTTTACCAGTGAATCGGCACGGTATGGAAACACGCCGTTGACGGACGCCGTCATATCGCTTCTCCGCGATCTGAAAATCGCGGCCCGATGCGTCGTCACCCGAGGGATTTCGGGTCTTTATGAAAACGGAGAATTGGCAACCAGCCGATTGGAGATCCTTTCCTTCAATATGCCGATCCGGATTTGTATCGTGGTTCCGGCCGCGGAAACCGACCGGGTCCTGGACGGACTGGACGGCATGATCGACGAGGGCATCCTTGCCCTGCACGACATGACGGTGCTCAGCCACAGAACGCACAGCGCATTTTTCCCGCCTCAGCTCATGGTTCGCGATGTCATGACGCCTGAACCACACAGTGTCAAGGCCGAAACCAACCTGCGGGAAATCACCCAACTGCTGCTCTCCTCGGTCTTCACCGGGCTGCCCGTGGTCGATGAACATCACCGGCCCGTCGGCGTAATCACTCAGGGGGATCTGATCCGAAAAGGCGGGCTCCCGTTGCGGTTGGGCCTGTTGGCGGAATCCGATCGGAACCGCCTGGAATCGGTCTTGAATCACATGGCTTCCCGACACGCCGGAGAGGTGATGACGACCCCGGCCGTCACGATTTGCGAGAATCGGTCATTGATCGACGCCGTGGACCTGATGCTGACAAGCGGCGTCAAGCGCGTTCCCGTGGTGGATGAGTCCGGGCGTCTGACAGGTATGCTTTCCCGGCTGGACATCTTCCGGACGGTCATGCGCGAGGCGCCTGACTGGAACGCTTTTCGGGCGCAGGAGATCGAGGTGAGCAACCTGAGGTACGTGGCCGACATCCTGCGCCAGGATACGCCCGTCGTTTCTCCGGAAACCCCCATAGACGAGGTGATCCGCATCATCGACCGTAATGACATTCAGCGGGTGGTCGTGGTCGATGCCGAGGGCAGGCTGCTGGGCTTGATCTCGGATCGCGATCTGCTGCGCTTCTTCAAGCCGGAGCAGGATGGCGTCTGGCATCTCCTGGCCAGGGTGAAACACCCCTTCCAACAGGATGCCTGCCGGCTGGGGGACCTGCAGCGGTGCCTGACCGAAACCACCGCCGCTGCGGTCATGACCACGGGGTTGATCACGGCTCGTGAAGAAATGCTGATCGAAGATGCCGTCCGGCTGATGACGGACAAAGCGCTGAAACGGTTGCCGGTTGTCGACGCCGACGGCCGATTCAAGGGCATGATCAGCCGGGCTTCACTACTCCGCGCCGGTTTTCGCGGACCGGCCATGAGAGGGAACGACCATGTTGCCGTTTAAACAGGAGACATTTTTTTCGCGGATTCTACTGCCCAGCGGCGATATTGCCGAACGCCCCATCGAAATCCGCACCCACCCCATTACGGGCCGCACCTGCAGAATCACTTACAGCCGCGGTGAAGAACAGGAATCCGGCGCCGAATCCCTCCCTGAACCGCCCCCTTTCGCTCAAAACCGGGACGCATGCCCCTTCTGTCGGGCGCGACTCGCCGACCGGACGCCCCGATTCCCGCCGGAAGTGTGGTCCCAGGGGCGCATGGTCCGGGGTTCCTCGATCCTTTTCCCCAACCTCTTTCCTTATGGCCGGTATTCTGCGGTCAGCCTTTTCGACGATCAACACTTTGTCGAGATCGGCACGGCTCGCCTGGAAGCCTACGCGGATTCATTTCTCAACTGCCGGGACTATCTGATGCAGATCCTCAGCCACGACTCCGCCGCGGTGTTCATGGCCGTTACCCAGAATCATCTGCCCTCGGCCGGCGGGTCCCTGCTCCACCCCCATCTGCAGGTACAGGCCGACCGAACGCCCGCCAACCATCAGCGCTTTTTGCAGTCCCGCGCTCACGGCCACCGGCGGCAATTCGGCACGCGTCTCTTCAGCGATTATCTGGCGATGGAAAAGCAGGCCGGCCGGCGATGGATTGGTGCCACCGGCTCCTGGCAATGGCTGGCCGCGTTCGCGCCCGAAGGCTTTTTCGAAATCTGGGGGATCCTGCCGGACATCACCACCTTGCGGAACACCACGGAAGCGCATTGGCAAACCCTGGCCCAGGGTGTCCTGAA
>NZ_JBFXGG010000190.1:0-3295 GCF_050178255.1 Desulfococcus sp.
TCGCGCCATGAAACCCGCATCCATGATCAAACACCTGTTTTTGCGCATGACCGGGCCGGCAGAGAAACTGTTTACCTGTTGGCTGCCCGCAAAAGTCGGCTTTTTTACCTTGTTCATCCTTCGTCGGATCTTTTCCGGCGTATCCATCAACCCGCAGCTCCAAAGCACGATCAATGACCTGCCCGACGATGCGGTCATTGTTTATGTATCCAAAAACAAAAGTTATTTTGAATTTTTATTTTACTTCACACGTTACATGCAGGCCCGCCTGCCCTTTCCGCAGCTCTATTTCGAGGGCAAAATCCGCATTCTTCAGCCGGTGGGACGGCTGCTGCTAATCGCCTATGTCCAGATCCGTCACTTCCTGCGGCACTTTTCCCTGCGCGATCCCTATCAAACGGGCTTCATTCGCGAGGAGATCGAAAGCGGGACCACCGCCTATCTTCCGCTGGTGGGAAGACGCGACTTTTATCGCAGTTTCGTCAAATCCAAGGCCGATCCCATTCGCCATTTGATCCAGATCCAGCAGGGGATGAAGCGTCCCATCTGTCTGGTTCCCCAATTGATGCTATTCAGCAAACGACCGGCCTCGACCTATCCCACGCTGACCGACATCATTTTCGGTTCGCCGCAGAAGCCGCGCAAGCTGCGGCGCCTGGCAATTCTTTTCAACAAACCCGAACGAATCTTCGTCGAGGTTTCCGACCCCGTCAATCTTCGGCATTTTCTCGATCTGCCGACAAACCAGGGGCAGAGCCCCGCCTACCTGGCCATGAAGTTGCGTCGGGATCTGCTCAAGCAGATCAATGCCCATCGACGCAGCATCACCGGCCCGACGATCAAGATGCCGGAGGAGATCAAACAAGAGATCCTCACCAGCGCGGAACTGCGTCAGTTCATGGTCGCCTATGCCAAGCGCCGGGACACCACGATATTCGAAGCCCACCGCGAAGCCCTGGGCTATATCGACGAGATCTCCGCCAATTACAGCCCGTCGTTCATCAATCTGGCCCATCGCATCCTCGGATACTTCCTGCGCGTGGTCTTCGAATCGGTGACGGCCAGTCCCGATGCATTGGCCGAAATCAAACGGGTTTCACGCAAGGGGCCGGTGATTTTCGTTCCCGCCCACAAGAGTCACATGGATTCGCTCCTGCTTTCCTATACGCTCTATGACAACCACATGCCCTGCCCGCACATTTTTGCCGGCAAGAACCTGGCCTTCTGGCCCATGGCGTCGATATTAAGGCGTGTCGGCGCCTTTTTCGTGCGTCGCAGCTTCAAGGGCGCGGTCTTCTACGCCAAGGTTTTCTCGGCCTATATTTTCGAGCTGCTCAGGGAAGGCTTCAACATCGCTGTCTATATCGAAGGCACCCGCAGCCGTAGCGGGAAACTCCTGCAACCCCAGTTGGGCATGCTCTCCATCCTGCTGCACGCCTATTTCGAGGGAGCCTGCAAGGATCTGATTTTCATCCCGGTCTTCATCGCCTACGATCGTATTCCCGATGAGGGATCGTACCTGAATGAAATCAGTGGTGGGAAAAAAACACCGGAAAACTTCCGCCAGATGCTCAAGGCCAAGTCCATGTTGAAAAACCGCTACGGCAGCGTCTATCTCAATTTCGGCAATCCCGTCTCCCTGAACGAGGCCCTCGCCGAGCAAGCGATGAACGCCTCCTCCCTGTCGTCCAAGCAGCAAAACGTTATCTGCCGGGAGATCGGGGCACAGGTCATGAATGCCATCGACCGGCAGACCGTGGTGACGCCCCAATCCATGATTGCCGGCGTCCTTCTCTCGGGTGGAAAGGAGATGCTCTCCCGCAAGGAATTGGAATTCCGATCAGAAGCGGCCATGCGTCTGCTCGAGGCCCAGAGAGCGCCCATGGCCGACTCCCTGACCCAGGAATTCCAGAGTTTCCTGGACAACACCCTGGCCCACTACCATGGCCGTAAATTCATCCAAGGCATCGATGACGCGGCCAAGGGTGGGGGTTCCGGAGAGAATTGGCGGGTCATCGAAAATCGACGCAACGCATTGGATTACTATAAAAACATCAGTATCTGCCATTTCATTCCGGCAGCCTTCACGGCCCTGGCGATTCTGGAAAAGGACGCCTTCCAATTCTCGGCCACGGATCTGCACGACACCTATCGGCGATTGCAGGAGCTTTTTTCCGAAGAGTTCAACCCCGATCCCGAGCATCCGCCGGCCTTCATTGTGCGCAAGACCGTCAAGGCCTTCATCGACATGGCCATCCTGGTTCCCCACCCGAGCATGCCGGACACCTACTATCTTTCCTCCGAGGGATACCGCAAGCTGATCTTTTTCGCCGGATATGTCGAGCCGTTCATTGCCGCCTACCAGACGGCGCTGGTCTACTTTGCCAAAAATCGGCGTAATCACCATGATCGGAGCAAAATGTTGAAACACATGCTGGCCATCGGCAATCGGATGCTCCGCCAGGGCGAAATTCGTCTCCAGGAGTCGATTTCAAAGGCCATCTACGGCAACGCTGCGAATTTCTTTAATAAAATCGGGATTAAAGGGTCTGAGGACGAGGAGAACATCCGGATCTGGGAGGCGACCCTGGCTCGCTACCAGAACCTGATCGCCCGATAGTGGCGGACTGTCCGCCTCTGGATGGGCACTATTCTTCTGTTTGCCGTCGGCCGGATTGGGAACGCCGTTTGTGAGCCGTCTTTTTATGGATCACTTGGAGGGAATCGTAAAGCTTGGAGCGGGTCTTGCGTTTGAGATCCTTGATGGTTTTTGGGGAAGGATCCTTTTGCACGGCTTCAAGGCAAGCCGGGCAGAGCGCCACCATGTTTTTGATGGAGTGTTCGCCACCTTCGGATAGCGGTTGGATGTAAAACGGCTTGAGCGCGCTTTCCGGATCGGCATTGGCGGCAATCGCCTGTCCGCAGTGCTCACAGCACATGCCGCAGCGGCGCAACACCGAGTCGAATACGTTCTTTTTTCGATTGAAGGGTTCCGTTCCATCGGCCACGGATTTCCATGGCTTGCCCGCCACTGGTTTTTCAATCACCTGTGGACGGAAGGCCGGTCCGACTTTCCGGGCATGGGCATGCAAGGGGGTGGGTTTTTCAGGCGTTTCGTTTTTTCGGGAGGCCGGGCACGGACTATCCGTTAAAATGCCGGAAGCATCGGCCCTTTTGCGTTTACGCACCCGGATCTTGCCATCCCGGCTGGTGGTGCCCCGGTCCCCCGACACGGATTTGAGCCACAAACTGTGGTTCTCCTTCTGCAATCGCTGCTTTAATTCGTCGTAGGTTT
>NZ_JBFXGG010000191.1:0-3167 GCF_050178255.1 Desulfococcus sp.
GGCCCGATACAAGACGTCAACCCGGCAAATGATATCAGCCCATCGAAACGGCCTGGACCCCACCGTTTCGGCGCTCGAAAACCGGGAAGATTTCAACGCCTTGTTGGCCTGTCTCTTTGAGATGGATACATATCTTAGAACCATTGCCTAACAAAACCAACGCAACTATGCTATAGCCCATTTCGGTGCTGCCGGCATCCTTCTCGTATTGATGGCCATTCTGGCGATAATCATCAAACGGTTCGAACGCCAGCGGACGGAAAATCTACGGTCCCTTGAAGAGAGCAACCGGCGGCTCAATACCGAAATAGCGGAAAGGGAAAAAGCCCAGAACGCCCTCAAGGCCAGCGAAGCCCTTTTTCGCAACATTTTCCGCACCAGCCCCGAGGCCATCGTCATCAGTCGTCTCTCGGACGGTCTCATCCTGGATGTCAACGATGGATTCAATGCCCTCACCGGCTACCCAAAACCGGCGGTCGTTGGAAAAACCGCCGAAGAAATCCAATTGTGGAAAGATCCTCGGAATCGAAAAACATTCGTCGAAAACCTCAATCGATACGGTTCGGTTCGCAACCTGGCGACCCAGTTCATCACCCGGGACGGCAGCGTCAGGTCTGTTCTGCTCTCCTCGAAAATCGTGCCCTTACAAAACGGACCTCACATTCTGACGGTTACGCGGGACATCACGGAAATCAAGGAGGCTGAAGCCCGCCTCAAAAAAAGCGAAGAGAAATTCAGATCCTTTTTCGAAGCGGCCGCCGATCTGATCCATTTGCTCGACGAACACGGTCACATTCTCATGACCAATCCGACGACCCTTGAACGGTTGCAGTACAATGAAGATCAAATGCTCGGCAGAAAGCTTTCGGACTTTATGTCGATTCGCTCCGCCGAAGCCTTCCAGCGACATTTTCAATCTATTCTCAGCCGAGGATTTCACCGCGGGGAGTATGAGTTGATCACCAGCAGCGGCGCCGTTGTCAGCGTTGACGCCTCGGCATCCGTGATTCACGGCGATAACGGGGAGCCTCTGCATATCATCACCTTTCAAAAAGATATCACCGACCGCAAACTCGCCGCACGCAAGCTGGAAGCCTCCCACACCTTTCTGCTCATCGCCAATCGCCATTCGGAGATGACGCCGGTGCTGGAGGCGTTTATGAAGGAGATTGAAAAACTTACCCGTTGTCAGGCGGTGGCTGTTCGAATTCTGAATGACAACGGCAGCGCTCCCTATGCCGCATCGTTCGGTTTCGATGCGGACTTCTGCGTTCTGGAAAAAACCGATCCCGGCGGCGCAATGGGTGCATCAAGGAATGTCGGCATCTGTCGACATATGCTGAACGGTACGCTTGGTTCGGTGTTGCCGTGTTTCACAAAATACGGTTCCTTTCACAGCAATCAAGCCGGTAAATTCTGGGGTTCGATGGCCAGATATGAGAAAGACTCAAAAAAAAATATCTGCAACCAGGTCGGTTTTGAATCCCTGGCCCTCATTCCCATCCGATCGGGAGAGACGATCATCGGCCTGATCCATGTGGCGGACCGACAAAGGGACAAAATTTCCCCAGCCACCGTTGAAATTCTCGAGGGTGCGGCCATGCAGCTGGGATCCGCCATCCAGCGGATTCGCGCCGAGGAGGCTCTGAAAGCCGCCTATGACGTGCTGGAAAAAAACGTCCAGGAGCGGACGGAGGAGCTCCGCAAAACCAATTCCCAACTTCAGCAGGAGATCGAAAAACACCGGAAAACCGAACAGGCGCTCCTCCAGTATCAGACCCAGCTGCGGACCCTTTCGGCCGAACTGTTGAAGACCGGAGAGCAGGAGCGCCGAAGGATCGCCGCTGAAATCCACGATCGTATCGGTCAGACACTGGCCATCACCAAGATCCAGCTCGGAGCGCTCAGGGCGTGCCTCTCCGACAGGAAGATCCTGATGAGTGTCGATGCCGTCAGAGACCTCGTCTCCCAGACGATCAAGGATACCCGTTCCCTGACCTTCGAACTCAGTCCTCCGATCCTCTATGAGCTGGGGCTCGTGGCCGCATTGGAGTGGCTGGCCGAGACGCTTCGAAAACAGAGTGGTTTCGTGGTTCACGTGAAGCCCGAAAACTGTGACGAAACACGGATCGACAACACGATTCGGGAATTGTTGTTCAGGACCATCAGGGAGCTTCTCCTCAACGTCGTCAAACACGCCCAAGCGCATCAGGCGATTGTTTCCATATACATTTTGTCGGATCATGTGACAGTCGTCGTCCGAGACGACGGCGTGGGGTTCTCGCCGGACACCCTCAACGCCGAAGACGTGACCTCACGGGGCTTCGGGCTTTTCAGCATCCGGGAACAACTGAATCACTACGGCGGCCGATCGACGATTGAGGCCTCGCCGGGAGCGGGTACGCAAGTCACTATCGAACTGCCGTTGACCGAAAACGGTATCTCCCTGAACGCAAAGGATTAGATCATGGCCCTGAAAATTCTGATCGCCGACGACCATAAGATCGTCCGCGACGGTCTCCGGCATCTTCTCGAGGATCAGGCGCAGTACGTGGTGATCGGTGAGGCTGAAAACGGACGCAAGGCCGTTCAATTGGCCAGAAAACACCATCCGGACATCGTGATCATGGATATCAGCATGCCCGATCTGAACGGCATCGACGCCACGCACCAGATGATCGCCGAAAACAGCGGCGTCAAAGTCATCGCCCTTTCCATGCATTCCGACAAGCAGTACGTGGACCAGATGCTGAAGGCCGGCGTCAGCGGTTATCTGCTCAAGGATTGCGCCTTCGAGGAACTCGACAGGGCGCTCAGGGTCATCGCCGGCGGCGGGATTTACCTGAGTCCGGATGTCGCCGGCCTGGTGGTTCAGGATTATGTGGGTCAACTTCACGAAAAAGCGCCCGAGCCCTCGGTTGCCATGACCGTCAGAGAGCGGGAGGTACTTCAGCTGATTGCCGAGGGACACTCCACCAAGTCCATCGCCAATGCGCTGAACATCAGCGTCAAGACCGTTGAAACCCACCGCAAGAACATCATGGAGAAAATGAATGCTCGAAGCGTCGCGGAGCTCACGAAAATCGCGCTTCGGGAAGGACTTACGACACTGTAAAGCCCGAGGATGTTTTCGACCTCGCGGCATCGGTTTTGTGCAGTCCGTCAAA
>NZ_JBFXGG010000192.1:0-3041 GCF_050178255.1 Desulfococcus sp.
CCTCTGCCTCTTGAAAGAATATTGCAACCGGTCCAGCATCCGGTTGACGGTTCTTGCCAGTTCGCTGAACTCGTCCTGCCCGTCTCCGGCCGGGATTCGTCGATCAAGGTTCTTTTCGCCGATATCCTGTGCCAAATCCTTCATCCGCCCGATCGGCCGCAGAATCTTGCCGGCCACGAAACGGCTGATGGCGACCAGGGCGAGGGTGGAAAAAACCAGACCGGAGAAAATACCGAGAACCAGCTCCCATATTTCTTCCTCTAGTTTTTCCATGGGCCGCGCGATCTGCGCGAGAAAGGTGTTGCCATTCAGCGTAAACAGAAAGCTTCTGATTCTGAAGGTTACCTCCTGATCTTTTTCGTGGTTGAGGTCGACTTGGCTCCTGGCGATGACAGCCTTGGCAATCGATTTGCCGCCGGGTGGGACCGGAGGCAGCGTTGCCAGTTCAGCGAGTTTGGAGCGGAAAAGAATTTTGCCGCTTTCCCTGTCGGAAATTTCGAGCCAATACCAATCCAAATCCCGGTAGAGCGTATCGAGTTCCACGGGGTCCGTTTTTTCGGGCGTTTTTACGATCATCCGGACGGTTCGAGACGCTTCTTCTTTCAGTACGGTATCCAAAAGTTCGAAAGGTTGTTCGATCAATTCGTAAAAAACGACAACGGAAAACAGCAGGCTGGAAACGAAGCCGGCTCCGACAATGAAAAGGGTGATTCTCGTCTTGACGGTCATTGCTCCGCGTCCCCGATGATATAGCCGACGCCGCGCACGGTTCGGATAATCCTGGTATTGCCGGTATCCCCAATTTTATGGCGCAGGTTCTTCATATGGACATCCATGAAATTGGACATGCTGAAAGGGTCGAAGTCGTCCCCCCAGACATGCTCCGCAAGGCTGAAGCGGGACACGGCCCTGTTTTTGTTGTGAAGGAGAAACTCGAGAATGGAAAACTCCTTGGGGGTCAGTTCGATGGATTTATCCCCCTTGGTGACTTTGCGGCTGACCGTGTCCAACTGCAGATCCTCGACCTGCAGGATGGATTCGCACTGGCCCCCGGCTCTCCTCAGGACGGCACGCAAGCGGGCCACGAACTCGTCCAGGGAAAACGGCTTGGCGAGATAATCATCCGCGCCGAGGTCAAGGCCTTTCACCCGGTCGTTCACGTCGCCTTTTGCGGTGAGCATCATCACGGGCGCATCGATTCCCGCTTTGCGTACTTGTTCCAACACGCTCAGACCGTCCATTTTCGGCATCATGATGTCGAGGATGATCGCGTCGAAGGGGGTACCGAACAATTTGTCCAGCGCTTCCTCGCCATTGGTTGCCGTTTCCACGATGTAGCGCTGGCGTGTCAAGACCTGCCGGAGCTGATCCCGCAAAGCGCCATCATCGTCAACAATCAAAATTTTCACGACCGTGGGCCTCCAAATCTTCTTCTCAAAGCACCTTTTCAAGCCGATCGTGTGATCATCCAAACGCCGCAACAGATGACCACGATGCCCGCCCACCGTGTCGTACCGATACTCTCATGAAAAAAGATCCCGCCGGCAAAAGCGGTGACGATATATCCGATGGAAAGCAGCGGATAAGCATAGCTGACCTCGACCCGGGAAAGCACCAGCAGCCAGACCGCTACGCTGACGCCATAACAGGCCAATCCGGCAAGGACATACGGGCTGGCGGCCACGGCGAGGCCAACCCGGCTCCAGTTTTCCAGGGCGAAGTCGAAATAGCCGATGGCGCGCATTCCCTGCTTGAGGCACAACTGGGCCGCCGCGTTGAGCATGACACCGAAGATAATCAGGGGGAGGTATCTGGCCATTGTCTACCTTTCATATCACCAACGTTGCACCATGTCATGGCATCGCATCCGGGCCAGGCTCCAAAAACCAGCCGGCCCCATGTTCAATACTTCCAGAAGACGTACCCGGAAGATCCGCCCTGGTCCTGAAAGACCGGTTGAGGAAGCTGATCCCGCCAGCGGGAGATCCTTTTGCCTCTAGCCACCAAAATGGTTTTGCCGCGATTTCGTTCTACAAGGTCGGCGGCGGCTTTCGTGTCAAGCGCTCTTTTCTTGGCATCCTCATATTCCAACCCATAATCGAGTTCGCCGGCTCCGCCAAGCAGGTAAACGTCGCTTCGCCGCAAATACCAGCAAACCGCACCGATTGAAGTCTCGTCGGAAATCACGACATGATCGTTGGCCACGTCCGGGGCGTGTTGCTCCAGAAGCTGGCCAGGCGATTTTGCTTCTATGGTTTGATCCGGGATGGTGAAATGGACGAGAAAGAACAACAGAAGCGGAGCCATGCCAAAAATGAAGATTTTGTTCTTTCCCTCGCGGCTTTTCAACGCCCAGAAACAAAACAGGATGAAAAACGAAAGGCCGTTGACGACCATCACCGCTTTCCATGACTGCTGGTACGGATGGAGACCGTTGAAACCGAATAATTGAACATATAAGAATGCCACCAGGATCAAGCCGAAAACCAAGGCGCCGACGACCACCCCCCCTTGGAACCATCGCTTCGACTTTTCCTTCGCGAGGGCCTGAAAGAGCCCGAAGGCGGTGAGAATGGCAAACGGAGGAAAGCAGGGCAGGATATAAGTGAGCAATTTTCCATTCGACAGGGAAAGAAACAAAAATGGCCCGATCAGCCAGCAAAGGCAGAACCTCAGCAATCGACTTTGCGTTTCCCGCTGAAACAGTCGTTCCCTTATTCCGCTTGCGGCCGCCGGCAAGACGAACGTCCAGGGGATGAACATGGCCGGGGCCAGTACGAAGAAAAACCAGAACGATTCCTTGTGTTGCGCGTTTTGCGCCGCAAAGCGTTGAATGTGCTCGTGCCAGAAGAAAAAGCGCCAAAAATCGGGCTCTTTCAAGTGGATGGCGATACTCCACGGCAGTGCCACCACAACCGCGGTCAGAATCGGCAACCAGCTCATGCGCAGCAGGTCGCCATAGCGGCGTTGCCAGACGAGGTAGGGCGCCAGGCTCAATACCGGCACGGCGAAGGCGAGAAATCCCTTGGTGAGAAAGGCAA
>NZ_JBFXGG010000193.1:0-3013 GCF_050178255.1 Desulfococcus sp.
TCCGGCTTCTTGTTGATGGCCGAAGGGCCGCCCGGACCGCAGCGGGGCAACCGCGCCAGCTCCGGGTGGGCAATCCAGTACGGCCGTCCCGTGGGGTTCAGCTTCTCCATCTCCTCCACGGCCGTCACCTTGTCCTGGGCTTCGAGATAGACCATCAGGCGCAAGGCCCCCGGCCCGACAGCGACGATCCGGTCGGGACCCTGGGGCGCCGTCACGGTCCGACCGGCCATGTCCGTCACCGTCACGGTGTCGGCCGCGGCAGTCCCCCACACCGACACCAGGGCGATAAAAAGCCAGGCTGTCCATCTGAAAAGTTTCATACGACCTCCTTGGGGATTACAGCGGTATGACTACGGTTCTGCCGTCCAGCTGTCGGAGGGAGACCGCAACACCGTATACCTCACGGATGATATCGGCGGTCAGGTCCTCTTTTTCCACCATGGCGTGAACCCGGTGATCCTTGAGAAACAGGAAGGCATCGGCAAAGCGGACGGCCAGATTGAGATCATGAATGGAAACCACGACCGAAAGACCCTGGTTCAGGGCGATGGCGCGAATGAGGTCCATCACCTCCAATTGATTCCTGAGATCCAGGTTGCTCGTGGGTTCATCCAGAAGGAGCGCCCTGGGGGACTGGGCCAGCGCCCGGGCGATCATCACCTTCTGGGCCTCGCCGCCGCTCAGATCGGAGACCGGCCGGGTGGAGAGGCGGGTGAGACCCATATGTTCCAGGATATCCTCCACCCTGCGAAAATCGTCAGCCGAGACGGTGAGGCCCATGTGAGGCTTTCGCCCCAGAAGGACGGTTTCATAGACCGTCAGGCGATCGGTCCCATGGCGCTGGGGGACGTAGCCCACGCGGCGCGCCGTCTCCCTGCGGGACAAGGTCGACAGGTTCTCTCCCTCGAGAAGGATGTCGCCGGACTGGGGGTGAAGAATCCGGTTGAGACATTTGAGGAGGGTCGATTTGCCGGCGCCGTTTTTGCCCAGCACCGCCAGTACCCGGCCGGGACCGAGCGAGAAGCCGACCTGGGCGAGCACCGGACGGCTGTTATAGGAAAACCGAATCCCGGAAACATCGAGAATCACGCCGTCTTCAGCCATGTCCCCGCCTCTACCGGTATCCGCGGATGAGCAGATAGAGAAACATGGGCGCACCCAGGAAAGAGGTCACGACGCCCACGGGCATGGCGCCCGAACCGACCACCACCCGGCCCAGCGTATCGGCCGACAGCAGCAGGAGGGCCCCCAGCACGCCCGAAAAGGGGATCAACAGCGAGTGGTCGGCCCCCACGAGGCGACGGGCCATGTGGGGGGCTATCAAACCGACAAAGGCGATCACCCCGCAGAAGGCCGTGGCCAAAGCCGCCACGAGAGCGGCCGCCGCCATGCCCTGGAGTCGCATCCGGTCGACGTTCACCCCCAGGCCGCAGGCCGTCTCTTCTCCGGAGGCAAGGGCGTTCAGATCCCATCGCCGGATCATGAAAAAGAGGGTGACGACGGCAACGGCGACGGTCGCAATCCCGATGTCCCGCCAGTCGGACCGGGCCACGTCGCCGAAGGTCCAGAAGACCACAACGGCCAGCTCGGTCTCGGTGGCAAGGTACTGGATCAGCATCGTCGCCGATGTGAAGAGGGATGACAGGGCCACACCGGCCAGAATGACGGCCTCGGGGGCGAGCCGCTTGAGACGGGCCAGGAGGAGGATGATCCCCGTGGCGACCATTGCCCCGATGAACGCAAAGGCCGTTGCCGACATCATGCTGCTGCTGAAAACCACGATGGCCGACGCCGCCCCGAAAGCCGCGCCCTGACTGATGCCCAGCGTGGCGGGGGAACCCAGGGGATTCTTGAGAAGCGACTGAATGCCGAGACCCGAAACGGCAAGCCCCCAACCCATCACCATCGCCGCGAAAATCCGGGGGAGCCGGATATTCCAGATCACCACCGATTCCGCCGGCGAGAGTTCGCCGGTAAGCGCCCGGAAGATCCGATCCAGCGTCAGCTCGTAGGCACCCTGGGTGACGGCCCAAAACGCCAGGACCAGAATCCCTCCGCCCAAAACCGAGAGCAGCATCCGTTTCCGGCGGCCGGCAAGTCGATAGGCTCGGGTAGCCGTTCCAACCGCGCCATCCATACCCGATACACTCCCCATAATACCTCCCCTCACAAACAAAACCAGCCACGACGGCGCCTCCCCGATCTTCGGAGACGGAGCCTTCGTGGCTGGTTTGACGATCGATTTCTTTTATATTTCCGGTTTACATTTCCGGCGGATTTCCGGATCCCGCGGCTTCTGCCGCGGGTTCACCTTCGATTTCTTTAATCCGGATCCGCGAAGAAGTCAAGCCGTTTCGGGCCTGAGCCTCTCCGGGCGACGCCTGGATTTCCGATCCACGACAAGCTCTTACAGGCATCCCCGGCAAATCTGCCGTCCATCCACGGTTTCCATCTTAGACGGCATGGTCGGCTCGCCGCAACGGGCGCAAAGCGCAGAAGGTTCGATCCGGGCTTTTGCAGGCATGGGCGTCTCCGCCGGCGTCAGGTTGAAAAGGGCCTCGGTGGGGGCCTCCAGAAGATCCCGGGTCCGTTTCAGGTGGAGTTCCTCGAAACGCGTCCTCTCCGCTTCGCTCGCCTCCCCGGCCATCACCTTTCGGATCAGAGCGGTATGCTCCGCATCCGGCGAAAAGGCTTCGGGACGCAGGGCCACCCGCACCCCCTGTCCCGTCTTCCGGCTCAGGAGGGTCAGCACCATCTTGCCGTGGTCCTTGTAGATAAAATTGCCCTTGCCGAATGTGCAGCCGGTCAGGACCTGGACCGCATCGGCGGAGCAGGCGTCCGTTTCCACCACGGCCACGATCTCCTCGTCCTCGGACCGGCGCTCCGCCAGCCACGCCATGGCGGCCCTGGCGGCCCGATAACCGATGGACAGGCCCGGGCAGACATGGCCGTGGAAGGCCGCGCACCGCTTGAAATCCTCTCTGTTCATAATTTCCTGTGCATTCATGATCAT
>NZ_JBFXGG010000194.1:0-3001 GCF_050178255.1 Desulfococcus sp.
TACTTCCCGTTCTTCATTACATCACGCACGTGGGAAATCAATCTGGTCACGTCATCCTTTTGCGTGAGATCGCACTGGAAGATATGCACATTATCGGGGGAATCGAAGCCTTCACGGGCTGCCGCCAGTTTTTCCCGACGGCGGCCGACTATCGTAACCGAGGCGCCGGCATGTACCAACAGCATAGCCGCCTCCAGACCCATTCCACTGCTGCCGCCAATGATCAGCGCTTCTTTGCCTGAAAAGCTCATATGTGGCTCCTTTTTTCGTCATTGATTGACGCTGCATTTGAAAACAAGCGGCCGTTTTGCACCCGACCGGGCAGCATCACGGCCCTTTTTCCCTTCTATCAACTCCCCCCATGCCGTATTGCAGCATCGTTTTCGTAGACAATCTTCCCATCGATGATGGTATAAAGCACCCGGGCGCCGGCAATCCTGTCTTCCGGAACGGTCAGGATGTCTTCCGACAGCACTACCATATCCGCCAGTTTTCCCGGTGTCAGGGTCCCTTTGATGTGTTCCTCGAAGGCGGCATAGGCATTGTTGACGGTGTAGGACTTCAAGGCCTCCTCGCGGGTAAGGCGTTGTTCCGGAAAAAAGGACGAACCGTCGGGCAGGCGGCGGGTAACGGCGGCATGGAAGTTGGCGATGGGATCGATATCTTCGACCGGCGCATCCGTGCCGTTGCTCACAACGGCCTTTGAATCCCAGAGTTTGCGCCAGGCATATGCCCCTTCCCGGGCCCGCTGCTCTCCGATCCGTTTGATGACCCACGGGCCGTCGGAGGTTGCATGAACCGTCTGCATGGACGCGATGACCCCGAGAGCCGCAAATCGCGGGATATCATCGGGATGAAGATGCTGAGCATGCTCTATTCGCCAGCGAAGCCCCCTCTGGCCCGGATGGGCTCGAAACACTTTTTCATACAGGTCTAAAACTTCGCGATTCGCGCGATCGCCGATGGCATGGGTGTTGATCTGGAATCCGTGTTCAATTCCAAACGCTGCCGCCCTGGTCATGCCGTCGATGGATGCCGTGGGAAGTCCCGTACTTTCCGGTTTGTCTGTGTAGGGTTCAAGAAGCCAGGCGCCGTGAGCGCCAAGCGCACCATCCATGAATAGTTTTATGGATCGAACCGTCAAAAATCCGTTTCCGTAATCCACCAGACGATACGCTGGAAGGTTCTCGAACGGGGGTTTGTCCGGTTTGATCATCACATAGAGCCGAACCTGCAATAAACCTTGATCAGCCAATTTTTTGTATAAATCGATTGTGTCCAACGACACGCCACAATCATGGAATGTGGTGATTCCATGGGACACGGCCTTCTTCATCGCGAGCTGAACCTGTTTCGTCTGTTCAGCCCTGATGTCTTCGGCGGAACGCTGGGCTTGATGCCGCTCGAAAGCATCCCGGACAAAGTCCTGGGCCGATTCACGCAGCATGCCGATGGGTTGGCCGTTGGGGTCGCGAACGATTTCACCCCCTGGCGGATCCGGCGTGTCCGGCCCGATGCCGGCAAGTTCCAGAGCCTTGCCGTTGACAAATGATGCATGGCCGCTTGCATGGGTCAATCGAACAGGATTATGCGGCGATATTCCGCTCAGATCATGGTGCGTCGGCAATCCGTCGATGACGGGCCTGGGGGGTTTATCCCACTTCTCCTGGTGCCATCCCCATCCTTGAATCCATGCCCCGGGTTCGACTCGCTGCGCAGCTTCGGCGACCATGGCGACGATGTCGTCCCAATTCCGGGCCATGGTCAGATCAAGCATCATCTGAACCCTTCCCAGTGCCGGCAGGTGTCCGTGCCCTTCGATAAAGCCGGGTATGACCGGTCGACCCTTCAAATCAATGACCTTGGTGGATGGACCGATAAGCGCTTCCATCTCCTGGGTCGTACCCAAGGCTTTGATCCTGTTTCCCTTAACGGCAAGGGCTTCGGTAAGGTTTATGGCGGGATCGAGCGTCACGATCTTTCCGTTTTTGATCACCAGGTCGGCACGTTCAGCCGCCGCCTTGCCGTCCACGCCTGACAAGCCGAGAAACATAGCCGTTATGACGAGCACGGAAACCGCAGATGTCCATTTTTTTTCCATGGCGACCTCCTCGAGAACCGCCCGTCCATTTAAGTACTGTTCCTTTCGACGAAAAAGAACGTTTATTCTTCCCACGAAAAAAATACGTAATTCTCAGAATACGTCATCCGCGGGCGATTGTTCCAGCCGGCGTAGCGCTTCATCGATGGCAGCTCGCGCGTCGGCTGCCGCCGCCCGGCTCATGGCGTCGCCTCCCGCTGGCGGCAGGAGGCCTTTATGGGGTGAACGCCCCTTGTACTCCGGATCACCGAGCATTTTGCCGGCCCGGCTGGTGCCTCGGCCCACGGTGAGGCGCGCGTCCGGCAAGCTTGGATCGCGCATGTACGTCTGATTCAGAAAGATTCGATTTTCCTGGCTGGGCGTGAGGCGAAGATTACCTGAGCTGAAGGCTTTCGCCGGCTGCTGCCCCAGCTCAGCTATGTGATCAACATCGAGCCTGAATTCGTACGTTCCGCCCGAAGGTGGCTTTACGCTGCTGCCTGCTGCCGGCGAGCCGTCGGGATGAACGAGGTTCACCTGTTGCGGTCGAAGCCGCACAAAAGGCGCTGTTCCGTCGCGCGGAATAAAAAAGCCTGCATGAGACAACTGATCGCGAATCTCTCGCGTGGCGAGATCGTCCGAGGTTCCGACGTAAAACCAAAACTGTGTCCGTATGTCGTCGAAGGTATCGCGTGCCGCCGCGGCGATTTCGCGTTTGGTTAAATTAGTCCCGAACAACTCCTGCACGGCACGAATTCGTTGGGCATTTTGCGTGGCGATGTGATTCCAGGCAGTGCTGAACCCTCGCATCTCGGTAAAGCGAACGTTCAAAACATCAGCAATCGATTGCACCTGCGCCGGGTCCAGGCCGGTGGCGAGTGCGGTGAGTTCCGCGCTTCCACTTACCTTGCCCGGGAGCAG
>NZ_JBFXGG010000195.1:0-2956 GCF_050178255.1 Desulfococcus sp.
AGTATCTCTCCTTTTCCGCCAAACTGCTTATCGCCTTCGGCCTTGCTTTCGAACTCCCGCTGGTCTTGACCGGCATGGCCCGCATGGGGATCGTGACCGACGTTTTCCTTAAAAAAAATCGTAAGTATGCCATTCTGCTCTTTTTCGTCGGAGCGGCCATCGTTACCCCGCCGGATGTGGTGAGCCAGGTCCTGCTGGCTGTGCCCTTGATGGCCCTCTACGAACTCAGCATCGTCGGAGCCAAAGTATTCCAACCGAAGAAAGCCGGCGAAGAAGCGGCGGAAGCCGAAGGAAAACCCCCCGAGGCGGATACTCCGAAGACGGGGCACGAAAATGAAAACGGCGTATCCGATGATCAGGACGCCCGGAGCGAGGTCTCCAGCCCCAAGAGCGGAGAAAAGAATGCCTGAGGCGGCATCTTTTTCGGCAGACCTCGTCGAATATCGGCTGGCCCTGATGCAAACCGATGGCGGCATCGGCTATTTTTCATGCGTGCCCAAGACGGAGATCGATGACGCAGCATGTCTCGAAGCGCTCCGTACGCGGCCCAACGACGCCTTTCTGCGTCGCCACATGCTTAAACGGATCAGCCTTTGGGACCCGGCACACCTGGCGGCCCGTCTCCGATCGATACCGGCTGCGGACGGATTCCTGCGCGCCCTTTTGTACGAGGCGATTCTGGTGTACGATCACTTCGCGCCCCTGAGGGACACCCTGCGACCGGAAAAGATCCGACGGATAACGGGCGAAACGCCGTTCATTTACCTCAAATCCTACCTTGTCCCGGATCAGTCCCTTCATTCCCAATGGATTGATTTGTTCCGGACCAATCTCAATGCGCACCACATGCTTCCCCCGCCCCGGAATACCGGTCTTTCGGCGCCGTTTTCCGACAAGACCCTTTCCCAGGCCGATCCGCTCCATCCGGGCATAACGGCCGTTCGGGAAGAAACAGCGGCAATGGGATTGCCCGAGGCGCCCCCCCGCCCCGCTCTGGAAGAGACCTCCCGAATCGCCCTGGAAAAACTGGACGCCTTGGGCATCATCGCCGGGGAGGTCCAGCGACATGCCGCCTCCCTCAGCCCCGTTGCGTTGCTGCGGCAGTGGCATGTCGATATCGGCGTTTGTAACGGAAGACACCGTTTCCGGATCAGCGGGCTCCAAAACTCATATGGTCGGGGGCTTTCGTTGCCTGCGGCCCAAGCCTCTCTGGCCATGGAGATGATCGAGCGGTGTTCCGCGTTTGCCTCGGTCGGCGATGAGGGGGTAGAAGGTTATATCCGATCATATCCCTTGAAGCGGGCACGGTATTCCGAACTCGTCAAGGCCGGCATTCCGGCGGTGGACCCCAACCGTCTGGCCTTGGAGGCGCCATACGGTGACGAGCCTCTCCATTGGATCGAGGGCGAGGCGTGCGGGCGTGACGGGGCCGCGTCGGTTTGGGTGCCGGCCCAATGCATCTTTCTGTTCTGTAATCTTGACGAGATAAAACTCTTTTCAGCGCTGGGGTCCACCGGCCTGGCATCGGGCAACACCATGGACGAGGCCAGATTGAGCGCGCTTCTGGAGATTATCGAAAGAGATCACGACGGAACGACGCCCTTCCACCCTTCCCAGTGCTTCACCGTCGAGACTGTCGATCCCCGGGTGGGGCCTCTTCTTGAGAGCTACCGGGATTTGGGGATTCATCTGCAATTCCAGGATCTGACGTCCAGGCTGGGCGTCCCCTGCTGCAAGTGCTTCGTCCGGGACATTGGCGGGGGTATTGTGAAGGGAACCGGTTGTCATCTCGATGCCCGAAGGGCACTGCTTTCGGCCATGACCGAAACCCCCTATGCTTTTCCCTACGGGCCCCCGTCGGGGAGCGGCCTGCACGGGCTGGTCCGCGTACCCCTGGAGAATCTTCCGGACTATCGGCTGGGCAACAGTGCCGCCGATCTCAGGCTCCTCGAAAACCTTCTTGCCGCCTGGGGGTATCGACCCGTTTACGTAGACCTCACCCGAGAGGATGTGGGGTTGCCCGTGGTCCGTGCCCTTGTTCCGGGAATGGAGATCACGGCGGATTTCGACCGTTTCTCCCGGGTGCATCCCCGGCTTTTCGCCAATTACCTCCGGAACTTCGGCGAATCGTAAAGCCGATGTCCTTCCCTTTCAGATGCCATCCTCGATGCCGTGAATAAGCCGTCCCAGACCGCATTCGACGTCAAGACCGCCGCTCTCCGTATTCTGGAGGAGCGGACCGACGGCGTGACTCCGCAGGTTTTTGTCGGCCTGATGGCAGATGTTTTCGGACAAAGCCGGCGATGGGCCCGGTCTGTCCTCTGCGGGCTGGTGGCCGACGGCGAGCTTGCCTATCGGGAACAGCACGGCCATACGATCATCGAGCCTTCCTTTGATCGGGCGGTCCGTTTTTCCACCCATGTGGTCGTGAAGCCGCCAGGCAAAGCCTATACCCCCGCCCAGGATGAGATCGTCATTCGCCTGGCTCCCGGCGCCGCCTTCGGCACGGGACAACACCCCACCACCCGTTTATCGGTGCGGGGCATCGATGCGGCCCTGACGACGCTTTCCCTGGTGGAACTCCAGGGCGACTCGGCCGTTCTGGACGTGGGCACCGGATCGGGTATACTCGCCATTGCCGCACTGATGTTGGGAATTCGACGGGGGGTCGGCGTGGACATCGACCCCTGCGCCGTGGATGAAGCCCGACGAAACGCGGCATTGAACGATCTGTCCGAACGCCTTTCCGTGGACGCTGTTCCCGTGGAGGCGCTTCACGGCGTTTTCAACCTCGTCCTGGCCAATCTGAGATACCCCACTCTCAGACGGATCCTTCCTGAAATGTTTCGCGTGAGTTCGTCTCCTGCGGCATGGGTCTTCTCCGGGATTCGGATCGACGAGATTCGACCCTTTCGGGCCCTCTGCGGCATGTACGACGTTGCCTGCCGCTGGGCGG
>NZ_JBFXGG010000196.1:0-2790 GCF_050178255.1 Desulfococcus sp.
TGAAGGGCATCGTCATCGTTTCGGCGGGTTTCCGGGAGGTCGGAAAAGCGGGGCGCGACATTGAGGATCAAATCGTGGAGATGTGCCGCAAGGCCGACATTCGGCTCATCGGTCCCAACTGTTTAGGGGTGATCAATCCGTTGACCTCTGTCAGCCTCAACGCCAGCTTTTCCAGTCGAATGCCCAAGGCTGGAAACATCTCCTTTATTTCCCAGAGCGGCGCCCTTTGCACGGCCGTGCTTGATTTCGCAGCCGACAGGGATTTCGGATTCTCCAAGTTCATTTCCATCGGCAACAAGGCGGATGTGGATGAACTGGATCTGCTTCGGTATTTTCACCGGGATTTCGATACCGAGGTGATTATGATATATCTGGAAGAGTTGCGCAGAGGTCCCGAGTTCATCGAAGAGGTGAAGAAGATCACGTCGGGTGACCGACCCACACCGATTCTCGTCATCAAGTCCGGCAGAACCGCTGCCGGCGCTCAGGCCGCCGCTTCCCACACCGGGTCGCTTGCCGGCTCGGAGGCGGTATACGACAGCATTTTCGAGCAGGCAGGCATCATCCGCGTGGACTCCATCAACGACCTTTTCGATTTTGCCAGCACCTTCGCTTACAAGAACGAGTCGATGCTGGGAAAATTCAGACGAAAAATTCCCGAGGGGAACCGCGTGGCCATCGTCACCAATGCGGGGGGGCCCGGGATCGTCGCTACGGACATGACCATCTCATCCGGTCTTCAACTTGCCGAATTCAAGGAGGACACCATCGAAACCCTGGCAAGCCATCTGCCGGCGGCGGCCAACCTCCACAACCCGGTGGACGTCATCGGCGACGCGGCCCAGGATCGGTATGAAAACGCATTGGCGGCGGTGATCCGGGACGAAGGGGTCGACGGGGCACTCGTCATCCTGACCCCACAATCCATGACCAACGCCCTGGGTACCGCCGAGGCGGTGGTCAGCATTGCACGACGAACCCACAAACCGATCCTTTGCTGCTTTATGGGGATCGTCGACGTCTCGTCGGGGGTCAAACATCTTCAGGAAAACGGGATCCCGGTTTTTCGTTTTCCGGAGGCCGCGGCCCGGGCTTTTGGCACGCTCTATCGCTATTCCCAATGGTTGAACCGTCAGTCCCTGGCCCAGTTCACCCTGAGTCACGACGTCGCCGGCGCGCGCGACATCATCAACGATTGTCTTGAGCGCGGCCGAACCCGGCTGGGGGAATTCGAAGGCCTCAGACTTCTGGCCTGTTACGGTTTTGATGTGTTGCCCACTGAACTGGCGGCCACTGATGCCGAGGCCGTCGCTGCTGCGGATCGGATCGGGTATCCGGTGGTCCTCAAGATCGTCTCCCCCCAGATACTTCACAAGTCCGACGCCGGCGGGGTGAAAATCGGCATGAAGGACGCCGCGGCGGTCCGGAAGGCCTTCAATCAGATCGTGGAGGGTGCCCGGAACTACAGTGCCGACGCGGAGATCGAAGGGGTGCTTGTCCAGAAAATGGCCGAGCCCGGTCGGGAGGTGATTCTGGGCGCGAACCGATACCCTGTCTTCGGTCCCCTCATCATGTTCGGTTTCGGTGGCATTTTCGTCGAGGTTTTCAAGGATGTCTCGTTCCGCCTTGCCCCCATCGGCCGGAACGAAGCCCGCCGAATGATGCGAAAAATCATGGGATACAAACTCCTCAGGGCCTTCCGGGGTCGTCCGGAATCCGATCTGGCGACCGTGGAGCGGCTTCTGGTCAGTCTTTCGGACATGGTCGTCAATCATTCCGAGATTCAGGAGCTGGACATCAACCCCCTCCTGGTTCATGAACAGGGGCGAGGCGCCACTGTGGCCGACTGTCGAATGATCCTCAAGGCAGCCGATGGCGTTGTCGCCTGAAGCCGCCGTTCATCCGGTAATCCTTCGGGTGCCGGCGGATGCATATCTTCCCCTGGCACCGAGGGACCGGGTCCGTTTTTTGAGTGGCTATGCCCGACAAGCCTTGATCCTTTCCGCGGCGTTACGGGGAGTCGTTCTTGCCCCGGACCAGCTGGTCAAGGACAGCCTCGGCCGACCGCTCTCCGTCGGGGGCGGTTACTGGTCCGTCAGCCACAAACCTCAATATGTCGCGGGAATTTTTTCACCTGAGCCCGTGGGCATCGACATCGAAAGGATCCGGCCATACAACCTCAGGCTCCAATCCAAGGTGGCGACAAACCATGAGTGGCGCTTGGTGAAATCCGACACACCCGACGCTTTTTTCCGCTTTTGGACCGCGAAAGAAGCCGTGCTCAAGATCGGCGGCATCGGCATCGCCGATCTGCTGAAATGCCGCGTCCGACATGTGGACGGACGCCGAGGCCTGTCGTTGCGGTATCGGCATCGGGACTACCGGGTTTGTCACACCTGTGTGGAAGACCATATCGCGGCGGTTGTCCTGGGAAAATTTCCTGTTCAATGGCGATTTCCCGAGTTGCCATGAACCGCTGCGAAGGTTTGACAGCAGGGCTCCCGACCCATATATTAATAAATTACGCCGCGATCTTTTCGGAAGATTCGGGGCCTGTCGTCCGGGATCGGCTATGGGGGGCGATGATGAAACGGATTACAGTAATGGTAGGGATCGGCATGGGCATTGTTCTGGCAGCGATTGCCTTGCACGGATGCCTGTCCTTCAGCCGAGGCGTCGGTCAAACGGTCGCACCCGAGCTGCGTCTGCCGCTTCAGGAAGGCGGTCCTTACACAGGAGCATGGGTTGCGCGCGACCTTGTGTTTTACTATGAATACGTCCGGCAGGGTG
>NZ_JBFXGG010000197.1:0-2771 GCF_050178255.1 Desulfococcus sp.
ACACGGCAGCCTTGATGTCGGGAACGTCGAATGCCAGATAAACCCCGTTGTACCCCATAGCCTTAAACGCTCGGTTATGCATGGCCGGGGAAAGGCTGTGGGAAACGGGATGCCCGAAGATGCCGTAAAGGCGTGTGTTGATATCGATGTTCATCGTTTTGGCTTCACGTTTTTAGTGCTGTATCTCAATTTTCGCCTCTCGTCATCGTAACCGGAAGGAGGTGCCGGGAGGGTACGGCCTGCGCCCCTTCAGCCTTCAGTCTTCAGCCTCTCCCCTTCACCCCTCACTCGCCTTCGGATACGACCCAAGATGCTTCAAATACAGGCAAAGCTTCTTCATCTCCTCCAGGGTTTCGCTCACCGCGGCGTCTTCGATGTGCCCCTCCACGTCCACGAAGAAGAAGTAGCTCCAGTTCTCGTGCCTGGTGGGGCGGGACTCCAGCTTGACCATGTTGAGGCCGGCGTCGGACATGGGCTTGAGAACCTTGTAAAGCGCCCCGGGCACGTGGGAGGTGACGAACATCATGGATGTCTTGTCCCGTCCGGTGCGGTGCACCGCGTCACGGCCGATGACCAGGAACCGGGTGGTGTTGCGGGCCACGTCCTCGATGCGGGAGGCCACCACGGCGAGCTGGTACATCTGGGCCGCCTCCCTGGAGGCCACGGCGGCGGCGCCTTCGATCTCCGCAGCCTTCTGGGCGGCTCGGGCGGTGCTGTTGCACTCCTTCAGCACGGCGTCGGGCAGGTATTTCTGGAGCCACATCCGGCACTGGGCCAGGGCCTGGGGATGGGAATAAACGGTCCTGATCGCCTTGAGGCCGCCTGCCCTGGACAGGAGATCGTGGGAGATCTGAAGGTACCGCTCGGCGCAGATCTTGAGTTCGGACTCGAAAAACAGGTCCAGGGTGTGGTTGACCGCGCCCTCGATGGAGTTCTCCACCGGCACCAGCCCGTAGTGGGATTCGCCCTTCTCCACATCCCGGAACACGTCGCGGATGCTCGGCTGCGGCGCGTATTCCACGGAGGGGCCGAAATGGTTCATGGCCGCGATGTGGGTGAAGGTCGCCTCGGGGCCCAGGAAAGAGACCCGCTGGGGCCGCTGGAGCTGCCGCGAGGCCGCCATGATCTGGGTGAACAGGTGGATGAGCACCTTTTCATCGAGGGGCCCGCGGTTCCGGCGGAGGAGCCGCTCGAAGATCCGGCTTTCCCGGGAGCTGTCGAGCACCTGCCGCCCCTGTTCGGCCTTGATTCTGCCGACGTCCATGACCAGGCGAAGCCGTTCGTTGATCAACTCCAGGAGCTGATCGTCAATGGCGTCGATGGCCTTTCGACGGTCGTCGATCCGGGGGTCGACGTCAATCCCGGGAGCGCTCATGCAGCACCTCCTCCAGCTCCGATATCCGGATATCCTCGACAACCGCCTCGCCCACGGCCTTCAGCAGCACGAACTTGATGTGGTCTCCCGACCGCTTCTTGTCACGCTTCAGGGCGTCCAGTGCCTGTTGCGGATCCACGTCAAGGCGGGTGGGCAGCCCGAGGGCCTCGAGAAGATCCGTCAGCCGTTGGAGATCCGTTTGGCCCAGATACCCGCGGCGAACCGACAGCAGACCGGCCACCGCCATGCCGATGCTCACGGCTTCTCCGTGGGGAACGCCCGTGACCTTTTCCACGGCGTGGCCGAAGGTGTGGCCGAAATTGAGCTTTCGCCGAACGCCGCCCTCCCGCTCGTCCTGGTTGACGATATTCGCCTTGACGACGACGGCGTCGTAAACCATCCGTTCGACCACGGCCGGCTCGAGGGCCAGGGCGTCCTGCCGGCGGTCCTCAACGTACCGGAAGAGGGCCGGGTCGGCGATGGCGCCGTGCTTGACGATCTCGGCGAACCCGCACAGAAGGTCCGCCCGGGACAGGGTCTTGAGCATCTCCATGTCGCAGATGACAAAGGCGGGCTGGTTGAAGGTTCCCACCATGTTCTTGTACCCGGCGAAGTTGACGCCGTTCTTGCCGCCGACGCCGGCGTCCACCTGGGCCAGCAGGGTCGAGGGTGCGAAGCCGAATTGAACCCCCCGCAGATAGGTGGATGCGGCGAATCCCGACACGTCGCAGACAATGCCGCCGCCGATGCCGACGATCCATGTGGACCGGTCCGCCGCTATTTTGATCAGGCGTTCATATATGAATTCCACGGTCTTGAGGGTCTTGTTGCGCTCGCCGATCCCGATCTCGATGATCGGGCAGTCGGGAAACCTGTCTCCGTAAAGCGCCCTGACGGCAGGGTCGGTGATAATGACCGTTCGATCGACGGGTACGTATTGGTCAAGGTGAGAGAAGGACTCTCCCACCCTGAGGGTCGAATCGCCGGTGCTGCCGTGAATGTGAAGGGTTTTCATGGAATGCTCCTGGTCCGGGCGTCAGGCCGTCACGGCGACTTTGTAGCGTCCGTTCCCCGAAAGGGCCGCGTCCCCCGAATTTCCCCGGCGGGAACGCAGAAGCTGTTCGTGGGCGGATCGGATGAGGGCCTCGGTGGTTTCCCAGGAGATGCACGCATCGGTGATGGAAACGCCGTAGGCCAGCCTGCACGGGTCGTCGGTCAGTTTCTGGTTCCCCTCCCGGAGGTTGCTTTCCAGCATGAGGCCCACAATAGCGTCGTTGCCGTCCAGGCGCTGGTTGATGCAGTCCTGCCACACCCGGGCCTGGTTCTGGTATTTCTTGCTGGAGTTGGCATGGGAACAGTCGACGATGATGGCCTCCAGAAGGTTTTTCGCCCGGAG
>NZ_JBFXGG010000198.1:0-2749 GCF_050178255.1 Desulfococcus sp.
AAATTTCTCGGGCGGTTCTCGGGTCCTCGCAAGACCAGTCGGCCTTCGTCAATCATGCCCAACTCGAAGTCCCCCGCCCCTTCCACCAGTTGGACGAGCATACGGGTTTCGGGATTCTCAGCGACAAGCGCCCTGATCTTCAGGGCGATTTCCGAGGGGATCCCCCCAACCTCGCTACCGGGCTTCAACCGAACCTTCAGCGTCGTGTAGTCATCCGCAGGTCGAACCAGAACGGCAAGGTCACCCGGCGCAACTGCGCCGAGGCTCTCCGCGGTGGCCGAGACAAGGGCGCTGGCGTTCAAACCGGTCATTTCCGTCACCACGACGGTCGCCTTGGCTTTGCCCGGATCGCGGGTGTCGGCGCCTTCAACACGGCCGTCATAGATGCGCATCTCAGCCCCCTTACCGATACCGGGCAAGGGCGGACCGGTCAGCGTGAGGGGCGGACCGATCGCCGACACCTCCCAGGCGACCGGATGCGTCCGTCCCGTATTGCCCAGGGCCTTTTGGGTCAGATCTCCTTGGAAGTAGGGAATCTGGGGGCTTTCCGCCGCCACCAGAGCGGGGACCTGACGGGCGATCTGAGCGTATGTCATGGGTTGATCCCCCACCCCGGACATAACCTGGAGCAGGGCGTCGGTGAAAATGCCCTTGCCGTTTTTCTCCAAAGCCGGATTGCTGTCCGTCGCGGCGGAAAAAACGACAAGCCCCGGCATGGCTTCCGTCGTCCACCCCTCACTGCCGTCGCCGCCCTCTCCCTCGGCTGCCGGATTTTTCAGGTCTTCCGGCATAGGGGTAAAAAAACGTGCGAGCGTGGTTCCTTTATCCGGCGCCCGGGTCGCCGTGCCGGAATTGCAGGCATCGAGAATGACGGTGATGTTCCTGGTTTTCCGGTACAGCCGCGCCAGCATCTGGTTCATCTCGTCGTCCAGCATGTCTCCAATGCCGTCAGTCCGTGCGTCGTGGAAGAGGAAGGTCTCATCCCATTCGTCGGGTTCGTCCCCGTTTTTATCGCGGGCCTGGGATCCGTGACCCGCATAGAAAACAACGGCCACATCGTTTTCTCTCGCCCGAGAGACGAGCATGGTGTCAAATGCCGCCCTGAACCCCGCCGTCGTCGCTTTTTCATCAAGGAGCATGCAGACGTTTTCCCTGGGAAAGCCGTAGCCGTTCTTCCCGGTCAACATGTCGTAAAACCGTCTGGCATCATTGGGAGGCCCCGGAAGGTCGGGAATTCTGTCGTTCCTGTATTCACCGACCCCGACAATGAGGGCGAGGCGCCGCCGGCCGTCGATTTCAACAACATCGGCGCCACCGCAGAGGATGCCCGGAGCATTGGGATTCCGCGCAGTCAAACCGCCGTTTTTCCCGGCGTCAATATGGCCGCATGCGCCGAAAAATATCAGAAAAGCGACCGTCAGACCCGACAGAAAGGCTTGACGCCCACGCTTTTGGTACAGATATTCTATCATTGCAACCTCCCGTCGGATGCGAAAAAACGTCCTTTCGCTCTCCGCTCCGTTATGGTACGGGTAAGATATTCAGATATATCCAATGCTCTTGCCCGCCATTACGATATCAGCTTGACATATCCATCACGGACATCGACAAAGGAACAGGCTATGCTTGACGAACTGAGAAAACCATTTTTCATCGCCGCCGTTGTCGCCATCTTCCTGGTCGTTCTGGTGGAGTTGGGGTCGGGATTCACCGTCAGCGGCATCTTCTACCTCGGCATCCTGGATTCCCTGGTGCTGTTCACGATTCTTCTGGTAGGCGCCCCCCTGGTCATCACCCACCGTTTCCACGGCCGCATTCAGGGCGTCGTCACCTTCCTCTTTTCGTTCCTCATGTTCATCGGATCCGTCGCCATGGTTTTCGCCGCGCTGGGTTTGCTGCTTCTGATGGTTTCCCTCCTGATGGCCATCCCCTTTGGACCGATTGTTTATCTCAAGGAATACGGACGGTTCGACAGAACCGCAGCCGCGGCGACGCTGAGTCTCGCCATGGCGCTCAAGCTCGGCTTCTCGGTGTTGATGATGCTGGCCCACCAGCGATTTCTGGAGAACAAGGGGCTCGTGCTGATCGTCCTGACATCCTTCATCGGCACCATCCTCCTGGGCTTCCTGCACGGGCTCTTTCCCCGCTTTCTGGCCAGCATCACCGACGACATCGGCGCCATCGTCATTGCGGTGTTGACCTTGATCTGGGCGCTCTTCTATCTTGTCGGGGCGATTCCCGCCATCCTGAAGGCACTCCGGGTGGACAAATCGGTGACCTGATCACTCGATGCCGACGACGGCCGGTGTCGTCGGGGTGCAGCCGTCACAGGCCAGACGGATAATGCCGCCGTCATCGAGCACCACGAGATCGGCAGTGTCGACGACCTCGCACACCTGGACCTTGCCGCCGCCGCAACCCGCGGTTACCGTCTTGCCTTTGGGAAAATAGGAGACCTCCAGTTCGGGGCGACCTTGAACGGCGATATCGGCACCGACGTGGGTGGGGAACTTGAACCGGTCCGACACCTTCAACAGTTTCTTGGGGGTTACGCGGACCCCCGGTCCCCGGGCGGCGGCGCCCGATGTTTCACAGCGGCAGACTTGCAGGCTCAACCCGGCCCTTTCGGCCCTCAGCACCGCTTTCTCGAAATCGGTCCAGTCCCAGAACCCCTTGTCCCGTTTCGATATTCGGACCAGGCAGGGGGTGTCCCCCGTCAGCCGGAACGTCTTCTGTCCACTTCGGCACG
>NZ_JBFXGG010000199.1:0-2736 GCF_050178255.1 Desulfococcus sp.
CTTTACAAAAGATCGGTTTGAAAAATTGGTTCTTGAATATCCCAATATCGGTCTCCAGGTCATCAAGAACTTAAGTGGTCGTATCGCTCAGTTAACTGATCGAGTTGGGGCCATGTCCCAAACTCACCTAGAAGAAAGACTTTACCGTGTCCTCCTCAATGTAGCTCGGGAACATGGTGAAAAAAAGGAAGAAGGCTATGTCATTCAATTTCCGTTAACGCATGAAGATTTGGGTTTTTTGATCGGAGCGCATCGCGTCAGTATTACACGTGTTATGAAACGGCTAAAAGACTCTGGGAAGATCCTCCAAATGGGTCGAAAACTTGTACTGCCACTGGAAGCTATGACATGATGTTCATGCCCGCAATCGTTTTTGCCTTGGCTTAAATCTAAAAGAAATACTTTTGAAAATGAGAAAGATTTATGGGAGTTAAGCGCTTCGGAGATTGGGACAAAGCGAAAGCGAAACTGGCCGCCAATCCGGGAGCCCGGCTCGCTCTGGCGATCCGGCAGGCGACCATCAAGAACGCCCTTCTCCTCGTCCGCGAGATCAAGCGCGGTATCCGCTCCCAGGCACCAGGCGGCAAGGCGTTCGTCAAGCTGGCCGAGAGCACCATCGCGCGCAAGGGCTCCAGCAAGGCCCTGATCGACACCGGCTTCCTCGTCAATTCGATCACTCAGCGCATCCTTTCGGACCGGGCTTTCGTGGGGCTACTGCGCGGCACGGTCAACAAGGACGGCGACGACCTGGTGAACATCGGCGCGGTGATGGAATACGGAGCCACCATCCAGCATCCCAACGGCGCGGTGATCGTCATCCCGCCCCGTCCCTTCCTGCATCCCACCATGGAAAAGTACCGCGAGCAGATCATCGAGGACTACCGCCAGGCCATCCGCTCGGTAATCTGATAGGCGGTCTTTATTCCTTCTTACCGATTCCGCTCTTGATAAGCTTGTTCACCGATGAATGACCGGTCTGTTTGAGCAGAGTGTCCACATGCATGTCCGAGCGCACCCCGAAATCCCTATCGTACTGTTCTTCCAGCGTGCCCACGTGCTTGTCGTCGCGAGTGTCTCTGAGACGGCCATTCGTTTGATTTCGCGATCTGTTACCGCGCATTGAAGGATCATCTTTTGCCATTGGATATATACCTCTTCTTGGGTTATTGGTGCGATCATTGTCGCACTGTATCGTCACCAGGTTTGAGTGACGGAATTCCCATAATGCTCAAATGCCCGGATCATCATGTCCGGGACCTGTGACCTTCCTGCCGCCGAATGAGATCCGCAAAACGCGAGACGATCTTCTCGGTGATGTGCTTGGGATTCGACCGCCTCACGGTTTGAGCAAAAGCCTCCGCCTCTTTGCCGGTGATTCCGCCGACCTTATGCAGTTCGGCCACAAGCTCAAGCCCCCACAGCAACGAAACCCCTTCCTGTTTGCACAACTTCCGTAAATTCTTGTCGTTGGTCACGCAGGTTAAACCATGCCTTTTGGCCGTTAGCAGGCACAGCCAGTCCTCGAACGATAACGGTCCGGATCGGCCGCCGGCGGTATACGCATCTTCGATTTCCGGCTCGATGATGATCAGTCCGAGGGCTACCAGCTCGTTTTCATCATCGATTTCGTTAACCTCGTCCAAGACCGGGCTGGTCACGTGCAACGGACCGATATGTTTCACCACGAGTTCCAGCACGGCCCGCTCCGCCTTGATGAAATCGATCAGCACGCATGCATCCATGATCATCAACTTGCGGGGAGCCGGGCGACGTGTCACAGAATGACCTCCCAATTCTGGAGCAGGTCCTGCATCTCCTCAATGCCGATCCGAAGCATCTCCGCACCGCGGCTGAGCGATATTTTGTCTTTTTCCACCGCTTCCCTGGTCAGGCGTTTGAATCGGTCTTCGTAGAAATCGAACCTTTGCATCCCGAACGGCTCCGCCGGATCGATGCCCATCGGCTCTTCCTTGAAGGAAAGCTTCCGGTTGAAGTGTTGCTGATAGGCCATGTTGAATTTCATCCAGATGGACTTGTCCACGGCCCCTTCTTCCAGGAGACGCGAGAGAACGGTTTTATAACTGACCCGGAAAATGCGCTTGACCTTGAAGATCCTGTCGACGAAGTGCAATCCGGCCGCTTCATTCCATTCCTTACGGAACCCCTCGTTCGGCATCAAAAAATGCCCGGCAAAACGGTCGGCTTCCTGTTCTTCCTCCTTGCTCTCATCGACCTTGGTGACGTCGTAGGCGTCGGGATGCAACATGAGATGGCCGAGTTCATGGGCGGCGCTGAAAATGCGCCTTTCCACCGAAATCCGCTCCCATACGTTCACAACCACCGCCGGCCCGCCGTCCTCCTCGCCCACAGAAAGGCCGAAGAAACTATCGGAAGCCATGGGAACCGGGAAAACCTTCACGCCCGCGTGTTCGAGCAGGCCGCAGATGTCGTGGATGGGTTCGGTGACCTTTAGTCCCAGCTTTTTCCTGCAGAGTCCGGCCGCCTCGGCGAGGCGGTCTCTGGAGCATTGTCTCCGGACAGCGCCAAGGCTGAACGGCATCTTTTTTTTCAGACTCTCCTCGAGGAAATTGAAATCGTCGAGCCACCTGGCCACCTCGGCCAGGACATTCTCGCGATTCTGCATCCGCTTCGCCGAACGGAACCGGACGGTGCGCAATTCCCGAACCGGCTGGAAAAGCTCCTGAAGCTTCACATCGAGGGCCTTGGCGATTGCCT
>NZ_JBFXGG010000200.1:0-2659 GCF_050178255.1 Desulfococcus sp.
TTTTCTGCCGCCCGGACCCTTTTTAAATCGCATGGCTGATTTGAAGAAGTCTCTTCCTACCAAGTGAACACCACAACCCTGAAGGAGAAGAACATGCTCAACGTCCGTTTTTTTCTCAATGAGCCCAACGGCAAGCCTTGAAAGCATTTCAAACAGATGATGCCCAGGTTGGGCGAAAAATACGCTATCGATATCGAGGTCATCTCAAAGCCCAAGGCCGACTACCAGACCGACGAATACTTTGAACTCGACCTGCCCATCGCGCCGGCGGTCATGGTGGGGGAGGAAATCGTCGTGGAAGGGGCTGACGTGTCCGATCACGAGGTGGAGGCCTGCATCTGTCGCCACCTGGGACTGCCCGAACCCGAGCCGCCGACAAAAGGAATCCTGAACCGCCTTTTCAAGCGCTGAAAGGCGAACAGCGGTCGGCAGTGAATATGAGCCGTCATCATGCAGAAAAATCAAAAAACCGCACTGGTGAAAGTATCCCTCCTGATCCTGTTCATCGGCGTGTCGATCTACCTGGTCCGGTTTTCACCGGCCAGGCAGTATTTCACGACCGAACAACTGGGGCTGATCCTGGAGGCGGCAGGCTTCTGGGCGCCGTTGCTGTTCGTGTTCATCTACGCCGCCGGCGTCTGCCTGTTCATCCCCGGCACGCTTCTGACGGCCCTGGGCGCCGCTATCTTCGGCCCTTATTGGGGATTTGTATATGTTTGGATAGCGGCCATGATAGGCGCGAGCCTCGCCTTTCTGATCGGGCGTTACCTGGGCCGGGATTTTGCCGCCTCCCTAGTCGGAGACCGCCTGAAGCGCTTCGACGACGCCATTGAACGCAACGGCTTTGCCACGGTCCTCTACCTTCGGCTGGTGTATTTCCCCTTTACGCCCATGAACTTCGGCATGGGGCTGACCAAGGTGCGCTTTCGGGACTACGTTGCAGGGACAGGACTTGGGATCATGGTGGGCACGTTCATTTTCACGTTCTTCATCGGAACGATCAAGGATGTCTGGGCCGGCGGTCGATGGGCGGAATTGTTGAGCTGGAAGGTCTTTCTTTCCATCGCCCTTTTCATTTTATCGTTTTTTATCCCGAAACTCCTGAAAAAGGCAAGGGGGCCCGGCACGACCCAAATAATTTAATCGATGGCCGCCTCAAGAGCAACGTAATGGGAACCGACACAATCATTCGGCTGAGCGCATTCCTATGCGTTTTCGCCATTCTATCCACGGCGGAGTTTTTCACACCCCGAAGACGGCTGACAACTTCCAGAAGCCGGCGCTGGTTCGCCAATCTGACCATCGTCGCGTTGAACCCGCTGTCGGTCGCGTTGGTCTATCCCGTTCTACCCATTGAGGTAGCCCTGCTCGCCTCGGAGCAAGGTTGGGGGCTACTCAACCAATGGGCCTTGCCCTATGGACTTGAGGTGCTCATGGGCGTGGCTGCGCTGGATTTCGCTGTGTATGCCCAGCACGTCTTGCATCACGCCATTCCGATGCTCTGGCGGCTGCACCTGATACATCACGCGGACCTTGATTTCGATTTGACCACTGGTTTGCGGTTCCACCCCATTGAAATTATTGTATCCATGGCCGTTAAGTTGTCGATTGTTGCCGCGCTCGGTGCACCACCTTTAGCGGTGCTGATTTTCGAAGTGGCCCTGAACGCTACTTCCATGTTCAACCACAGCAACATCCGCATTCCGGGAAAAGTGGACTGGGTGCTCCGATTGATCGTGGTCACACCGGACATGCATCGGGTCCACCATTCGGTCATCATCCGTGAGACCAACAGCAACTATGGCTTTAACCTGCCTTGGTGGGACCGACTTTTGGGCACCTACAAAGCGCAGCCCGCCAAGGGGCACACGGATATGGTGATAGGGCTATCCCAATTCCGCGATCCCAAAAGGCTTACCCTGCCGCGTCTCCTGATCCTTCCGTTCGTAGGTGATCCCGGCCGGGTGCCCATCAACCGGCACTGATACGTATGGTCGTTTCAAACACCGGCACGATGAGTGTTGAAAAGCAACCCGCCGCCGCCCCTCGATGTGTTCAACCACCGTCTTCTCGATTTTATGGGCGTTGAGTGTATTGGTATGGAAAATGCCGGTGCCGCATAGCTCCCTCCTGGATTTCTTGATAAGTGATCGTTTCCATCCGAATTCTGGGAATCGGGGGGAGCTGTCGGCCTTTTCGGTAACGCATGTAGCTCTGGGCCACGATTGAGACGACTCGGCCGGTCACCTCATCAAGCGTGTTGGGGATGTTGATTTCGGCCTGCATTCGGTTCTCCGTCGCGGAAGGCCGCTGGAAGGGCTGTCGTGGATGCTGCGGGATAAATGATCTCGGTCGAGAACCGTTGGAGCCCGTTCGCCACGTCACGAGAGCAATATCGCCGGCACCCACAACGGTTTCCGTTCTCACAGTCGTATCTGCTGTCTGGTGATCAACTTTCCGCCGGACCCCCCTGGTCCGGCTGATACCTACCGGAGGATGGCGTTTGATGTCTGCGCGGACACCCGTAAAAGACCAGGCTGGTAATTAACCGAACAGATGCGAAATGAAATTTTCGGCTTGGCATTTTTACGATAGTCGTTTACGATTATCGTAATTAAGGGGGAATATATGAGCACAATTGACACGAAAGCGCTTCAAC